>WGBS01000160.1 GCA_015494165.1 Gammaproteobacteria bacterium
CCCGCTCCGGGGCGGCGAGCGCGGCGGCGAGCGCCGCGAGCCCGCCGAGGGACCAGCCCGCCCACAGCGCGCGCCCGGGCGCGCGCTGTGGGCGGGCTGGTCCCTCGGCGGGCTCGCGGCGCTCGCCGCCGCGCTCGCCGCCCCGGAGCGGGTGGCGGGGCTCGCGCTGGTGGCGGCGACGCCGCGCTTCACGGCCGCGGCCGGCTGGCCCGGCGTCGAGCCCGCGGTGCTGGAGGGCTTCGCGCGCGCGCTCGCGGCCGACCCCGCGGCGACGCTGCGCCGCTTCCTCGCCCTGCAGGTGCGCGGGGCGGCCGGCGCCGCCGCGAC
Organism: Gammaproteobacteria bacterium; assembly: GCA_015494165.1. GTDB lineage: Bacteria > Pseudomonadota > Gammaproteobacteria > S144-34 > S144-34 > S144-34. The sequence continues at coordinate 328 of WGBS01000160.1, forward strand.
GCTGCGGCGCCTGCAGGCGCTGCTCGAGGCCGCCGGCCCCCCGCATCCGCGCGCCCTCGAGGCGGGCCTCGCCGTGCTCGCGAGGTCCGACCTGCGCGGGCGGCTCGGCGCCGTGCGCGTGCCGGCGGCCGTGATCGGCGGCGGGTGCGACCGGCTGGTGCCGCCGCAGGCGCTGCGGCGCACGGCAGCCGTGCTGCCGGACGCCGAGGTGGTGCTGATCCCCGAGGCAGGGCACGCCCCCTTCCTCAGCCACACGGGCGAGGTGCTCGCGGCGCTGCGCGCGCTGCTCGCCCGCGTGGAGGGCGCCCGCGCGGCACGGGAAGCGGGGGGCAGGGCGTGAGCGGCGGCGCGCGCGTGGACAAGCGCCTTGCGCGGCGCGCCTTCGAGCGCGCGGCGGCGGGCTACGACGCGGCGGCCTTCCTCCAGCGCGAGGTGGGCGAGCGCCTCGCCGAGCGCCTCGACCTGCTGCGCGACTTCCGCCCGCGGCGCATCCTCGACGCCGGCTGCGGCACGGGCGCGCTCGCCGAGCGCCTCGCGCGCCGCTACCGCGGCGCGCGCGTGGTGGCCCTCGACATCGCCCCGGCCATGCTCGCGCGCGCGCGCCGCCGCGGCCTGTGGCTGCGGCGGCCGGCCTGCGTGTGCGGGGACATCGAGGCGCTGCCGCTCGCCTCCCGGAGCTTCGACCTCGTCGTCTCCAGCCTCGCGCTGCAGTGGTGCCCGGACCTCGACCGTGCGCTGGCGGAGCTCGCGCGCGTGCTCGCTCCCGGGGGGCTGCTGCTGCTCTCGACCTTCGGGCCGGACACCCTGCGCGAGCTCCGTGCCGCCTGGGCCGAGGCCGACGGGGCGCGCCACACCCACGTCAACGCCTTCGCCGACCTGCACGAGGTGGGCGATGCGCTGCTGCGCCTCGGCCTCGCCGACCCCGTCACCGACGCCGAGTGGATCACCGTGCGCTACGGCACGGTGCGCGCGCTCATGCGCGACCTCAAGGCCATCGGCGCCCACAACGTCACCGAGGGCAGGCCGCGCGGGCTCACGGGCAGGGGGCGGCTCGCCGCGGTGGAACGCGCCTACGAGCGGCTGCGCGGCGCCGACGGGAAGCTCCCGGCGACCTTCGAGGTCGTCTACGGGCACGCCTGGGCGCCGCGGGCCGCCGGGACCGCGGGCGTGCGGGTCGCGCCGCCCGGCGCGGGGCGGGGGCCGTGAGCGCGCGCGGGCTGTTCGTCACGGGCACCGACACCGGCGCCGGCAAGACGGTGGTGGCGGCGGGGCTGGTGCGGGCGCTGCGCGCGCGGGGGCTGCGCGTGGCCGCCATGAAGCCCGTGGCGTCGGGGTGCGCGCGCACGCCGGAGGGCCTGCGCAACGCCGACGCCCTGACGCTCGCCGCCGCCGCGCAATGGGAAGGCCCCTACGCGGACGTCAATCCCTACGCCTTCGAGCCCCCCATCGCCCCGCACGTGGCCGCCGAGGAGGCGGGGGCGACGATCCGCTTCGACGCGGTGCGCGAGGCCTTCGGGCGGCTCGCGGCGCGGGCCGATCTGGTCGTGGTCGAGGGGGTGGGGGGCTGGCGGGTGCCCCTCGGCCCCGACGGCGACGTCGCGGACCTGTGCACCGCCCTGGAGCTCCCCGTGGTGCTGGCGGTCGGCATGCGGCTCGGCTGCCTGAGCCACGCGCTGCTCACGGCCGAGGCGGTCGCCGCGCGCGGCCGCCCGCTCGTGGGCTGGGCCGCCTGCGACGTCGAGCCCGCCATGGAGCGGCGCGACCGCAGCCTCGCCTGCCTGCGCGCGCGGCTGCCCGCGCCCTTCCTGGGCGAAGTGCCCTGGTCGCCCGCGGACCCCGTCGCCGCGGCGGCGGCGGCGCTCGACCCGGCGCCCATGCTGCCGGGGCTGGGGCTCGGGTGAGGGGCGGCGCCCCTCGGGTCACCCTCTTTGGCTGTATGGAAACTTGCGGGCGCGATGCGGCGACAGGCCCGTGCCGTCAAGTAGTTAGAAAGTTAGAGATTCCGAATATTCGCGTATTTCGTCATTAGGGCGCTGAAGGGGCCCGTAAGCGCACTTTTGGTTGCGGCGCCCCCGCCCATCCGCTAGCATGGCGCGCCGGATTTGACGTACGTCAGCTCAGGGCCGGGCAGCGGCCGGGTGATCAGCGAGGAACTGGACACGCACGGCCGGCGCCGGTTCGTCATCCGGCCCAACCGTTCTCTGAGCTGGCGGGGAAACCTGACATTCATCGGGGTCATGGGCGTCCTGCTCAGCGCCATCGCGACGACCTTCGCCCTGCGGGGCGCCTGGCCCGTTCTTCCCTTCGCCGGACTGGAGCTCGCCGCGCTCGCCGCGGGCCTCTACTGGGTCGCGCGCCGTCTCAGCCTGCGCGAGGTCGTGACCATCGACGACGGCCACGTGACCGTGGAGCGCGGCCGCCGGCGCCCGGAGCTGCGGGCGCGCTTCCCGCGCGCCTGGCTGCGCGTGGAGCTCGAGGGCGGGCGCGGCCCGCTCGCTCCGCGCCGCCTGGTCCTGCGCTCCCACGGCCGCGCCCTCGAGATCGGGGCGCTGCTCACCGAGGCCGAGCGCGAGCGGCTCGCCGCGCGCCTGCGCGCCGCCGTCCGCGAGGCGGCGCCCGCGCCCGGCACCGGCCCGGACACCCCCATCCACAGGCATCCCACCGGAGGAGACGGAGCGAGATGAGCGCCTACACGCTGACGAGAAGGCTCGCGCCGCTGGCGCTGCTGCTGGCCGCACCCGCCGCGGGCGCCCAGCCCGGCTCGGGCTGGGGGCTGCTCAACATGCCGGAGGGCGTGACGCCTATCAGCCGCCACGTGCACGACCTCCACACCCTGATCCTGGGCATCTGCGCGGCGATCGGCGTCGTCGTCTTCGGCGCCATCTTCGTCTCCATCCTGCGCCACCGCAAGTCGCAGGGGCGCGAGCCGGCGCAGTTCCACGAGAGCACCGCGATCGAGATCGTCTGGACCATCATCCCCTTCCTCATCCTGGTCGGCATGGCGATCCCGGCGACCAAGACCCTGATCGCCATGGAGGACACCTCCAACCCCGACCTCACCATCGAGATCACGGGCTACCAGTGGAAATGGCGCTACGACTACCTCGGCGAGGGCGTGGGCTTCTTCAGCACGCTCGCCACGCCGCAGGACCAGATCTACGGCGACGCGCCGAAGGGCGAGCACTACCTGCAGGAGGTGGACAACCCCCTCGTGATCCCGGTGGGCAAGAAGGTGCGCTTCGTGCTCACCGCCAACGACGTCATCCACAGCTGGTGGGTGCCGGCCCTCGGCGGCAAGAAGGACGCCATCCCGGGCTTCATCAACGAGTGGTGGGCGCGCGTGGACAAGCCCGGCGTCTACCGCGGCGAGTGCGCTGAGCTGTGCGGCCGCGGCCACGCCTACATGCCGATCGTCGTCGTCGCCAAGAACGAGGACGAGTACCGCCAGTGGCTGGCCGCGCGCAAGGCGGAGGCGGCCGAGGCCAAGGCCGCCGCCGGCAAGACCTGGACGAAGGACGAGCTGATGGCGCGCGGCAAGGAGGTCTACGGCAAGTTCTGCGCCGCCTGCCACCAGGCGAACGGGCAGGGCGTGCCGGGCGCCTTCCCCGCGCTCAAGGGCAGCAAGGTGGCCACCGGCCCCGTCAAGGACCATATCGCGGTCGTCCTCAACGGCCGGCCGGGCACGGCGATGGCCGCCTTCGGGCCGCAGCTCTCGGACGCCGACATCGCCGCGGTCGTCACCTACGAGCGCAATGCCTGGGGCAACGACACCGGCGACGTCGTCCAGCCGGCGGACGTCGCCGCGGCGCGCTGAGCGCGCGACGGGTTTCACGCAAACGGGCAGCTTCGAGCGGAGGAACGGAGCATGAGCACGGCAACCGCGACCCATGAGGCGCACCACGAGGAGCCGCCGCGCGGCCTCAAGCGCTGGCTGTTCACGACCAACCACAAGGACATCGGAACGCTCTACCTGGTGTTCTCGCTCATCATGCTCTTCGTGGGCGGGATCATGGCGCTCGTCATCCGCGCCGAGCTGTGGGAGCCGGGGATCCAGTACGTCGATCCCCAGTTCTTCAACGCCATGACCACCATGCATGGGCTGATCATGGTCTTCGGCGCGATCATGCCGGCCTTCGTGGGGCTCGCCAACTGGCTCATCCCCATGATGATCGGCGCGCCGGACATGGCCCTGCCGCGGCTCAACAACTGGAGCTTCTGGATCCTGCCCTTCGCGGGCGCCATGCTGCTGTCGACGCTGTTCATGGAAGGCGGGGCGCCGGCCGCCGGCTGGACCATGTACCCGCCGCTCGTGCTGCAGACCGGCGAGGCCTTCCCCTTCCTGATCTTCTCGGTCCACCTGCTCGGCATCTCCTCGATCATGGGGGCGATCAACATCATCGCCACCATCCTCAACATGCGCGCCCCCGGCATGACGCTCATGAAGATGCCGCTCTTCGTCTGGACCTGGCTCATCACGGCCTACCTGCTCATCGCCGTGATGCCGGTGCTCGCCGGCGCCGTGACCATGCTGCTCACGGACAAGTACTTCGGCACCAGCTTCTTCAACGCCGCCGGCGGCGGGGATCCGGTCATGTTCCAGCACATCTTCTGGTTCTTCGGGCACCCCGAGGTCTACATCATGATCCTGCCGGCCTTCGGCGTGATCTCGCAGGTCATCCCGACCTTCGCGCGCAAGCCGCTCTTCGGCTACAGCTCGATGGTCTACGCCACGGCCTCCATCGCCTTCCTGTCCTTCATCGTGTGGGCGCACCACATGTTCACGGTGGGCATGCCGCTCGCGGGCGAGCTGTTCTTCATGTACGCGACGATGCTGATCGCCGTGCCCACCGGCGTGAAGGTCTTCAACTGGGTGGCGACCATGTGGCGCGGCGCGCTCACCTTCGAGACGCCCATGCTCTTCGCCGTGGCCTTCGTCATCCTCTTCACCATCGGCGGCTTCTCGGGCCTGATGCTCGCCATCGCCCCCGCCGACTTCCAGTACCACGACAGCTACTTCGTGGTGGCGCACTTCCACTACGTGCTCGTGACGGGGGCGCTGTTCGCCATCTTCGCCGCCGTCTACTACTGGCTGCCGAAGTGGACGGGGCACATGTACGACGAGCGCCTCGGCAAGTGGCACTTCTGGCTCTCGGTGATCTCGGTCAACCTGCTCTACTTCCCGCAGCACTTCCTGGGGCTGGCCGGGATGCCGCGCCGTTACGCCGACTACGCCGTGCAGTTCACGGAGTGGAACCAGGTCTCCACCATCGGCGCCTTCGCCTTCGGGCTGGCGCAGCTCATCTTCGTCTACGTGGTGTGGAAGACCGTGCGCGGCGGCCGCAAGGCCACGGCGCAGGTGTGGGAGGGGGCCCGCGGGCTCGAGTGGACGCTGCCCTCGCCGCCGCCCTACCACAGCTTCACCGAGGCCCCGGAGGTGAAGTGAGATGGCGGGCGGGCAGCGCCTGATGCGGGACCCGCGCGACAACCCGCGCGTGCGGCGCAACATCCGCATCACCGTGGCGCTGCTCGCCCTCGCCGCGCTCGGCTTCTACCTGGCCTTCTTCTGGAAGATGGCGGGGCACGGCTGATGGGAGCGCGGGCGGCAGAGGAGGCGCGTGCGGCGACCCGCCGCCTGGTGCGGCGCCTGCTGGTGGTCGCGCTCGCCATGTTCGGCTTCGGCTTCGCGCTGGTGCCGCTCTACGACGTCTTCTGCGAGGTCACGGGCCTCAACGGCAAGGTGGACACGAGCCGTGCCGCCCGCGCCCCGCAGGGGGTGCGGGTGGACGCCTCGCGCACGGTACGCCTCGAGCTGCTGGCGCAGGTGCCGGACAGCGGCCGCGTCGAGATCGAGCCCGCGGCGCCGTTTCTCGAGGTCCACCCGGGCGAGCTGCGCGTGGCCCGCTTCCACGCCCGCAACCTGAGCCACCGGGCGGTGGTGGTGCGCGCGGTGCCGAGCGTCAGCCCCGGGCTCGCGGCCGAGCACCTGCGCAAGGTGCAGTGCTTCTGCTTCGACGAGCAGCGGCTGGATCCGGGCGAGGCGCGCGACTTCGTGGTGGTCTTCTACCTGGATCCGGCGCTGCCCGCCGAGGTGCGCACTGTCAGCCTCGGCTACACCGTCTTCGAGGTGCGCCACCAGGCGCGCGCCCGCGCCGCGGGGCGCGGCTGAGCGCGGCGGGCAGGCGCAGGCGAACAACGACAGAGCGAGGATCGGAGAGAGCGATGAGCACAGCGCACAGCGGCTACTATCTCCCCCACGACGCGCACTGGCCGATCGTCGGCTCCATCGGCCTGACGACCATGCTGGGCGGCTTCGGCGCCTGGCTCAACGGCGCGGACGTGGGCCCGTGGGTCATGGCGGCCGGCTTCGTCATCCTGCTGGTGATGATGTTCGGCTGGTTCGGCACCGTCATCCGCGAGAACCTCGCCGGGCTCTACAACGAGCAGGTGGACCGCTCCTTCCGCTGGGCCATGGGCTGGTTCATCTTCTCGGAGGTCATGTTCTTCGCCGCCTTCTTCGGGGCGCTGTTCTACGCGCGCGTCTTCGCGGTGCCGTGGCTCGGCGGCGAGGGCGATAAGTACCTCACGCACGAGCTGCTGTGGAAGGGCTTCGAGGCGGTGTGGCCGCTGCTCCAGCCGCCCATCGCGGCCGTGGATCCCTCGGCCAACCCCTACGCGCTGCCCAAGGGCATCATCGAGACCTGGAAGATCCCGGCGCTCAACACCCTCATCCTGCTGAGCTCGGGCGTGACCGTCACCTGGGCGCACTGGGGGCTGAAGAAGGGCAACCGCGGCCAGCTCATCCTCGGGCTGATCGCCACCATCGCCCTCGGCGTCACCTTCCTCGCGCTGCAGGCGCACGAGTACGTGCACGCCTACGAGGAGCTCAACCTCAAGCTCTCCTCGGGCATCTACGGCTCGACCTTCTTCATGCTCACGGGCTTCCACGGCCTGCACGTGACGATCGGCGCCACGATGCTGACGGTGATCCTGCTGCGGGCTATCGCCGGCCACTTCACGCCCGACAACCACTTCGCCTTCGAGGCGGTGGCCTGGTACTGGCACTTCGTCGACGTGGTGTGGCTGTTCCTCTTCGTCTTCGTCTACTGGATCTGAGGGCCGCGCGCGCGAGGGCCTGCGGCCGCGCCGGCCGCAGGCCCTCCGCTTTTGCCGGAAGGGCGCCTCAGGGCGTGACGCCGTGGGGCTCGATCAGGCCGGTCAGGAAGCCGAGCATGAGGAGCGCGAACAGCGCCACCGAGAGCCCGATGCGCACGGTCAGCGCCCGCACCGTGCGCTCGCCCTGGCCGCGGTCGCGCACCAGGAAGCCGAGCGCGCTCGTGAGGCTCAGGAAGATGAGGCCCAGCAGGACCAGGACGATGCCCTTGAAGACCATGACGGCGATCCGCTGCGCGGGACGTCCCGCGAGTATAGCGCAGCCGCACGGCGCCGGCCGTGGCTGAGGGCCCCGCCCGTGCGCGCCCGCGCTTCCGTCCCCGGCTCCTGCCCACGCTCGTGGCCCTGCCCGTGGCGGCGGCGCTCGCCGGCCTCGGGTTCTGGCAGCTCGAGCGCGCGGCCGAGAAGCGCGCGCTGCTGGAGCGCCACGCCGAGCGCCGCGCGGCCGCACCGCTCCCGGCCCTGCCGCGGCCGTGCGACCTCGCGCGCCATCGCTATCTCCGCGTGCGGCTGCGCGGGCGCTATCTCGCCGACCGCCAGATCCTCCTCGAGAACCGCATCCACCGCGGCCGCGTCGGCTACCACGTCTACAGCGTGCTGGTGCCTTTGGACGGCGGCCCATGGGTGCTGGTCAACCGCGGCTGGATCCCGGCTCCGCCCCGGCGGGCCGAGGCCCAGGCCCCGCCGCCGCCCGCAGGCGAGGTCGAGGTCACGGGCATGCTGAACCGCCCCGCGGCGGTCGGCCTGCGCCTCGGCGAGGCGCTGGATGGGCCGCTGCGCTGGCCCCTGGTGGTGCCGTATCTGGACACCGCCATCGCCGCGCGCGCCCTCGGCCACGAGGTCTACGGCTGCGTGGTCTACCTCGATCCGGGCGTGCCCGGCGGGTTCGTGCGCGAGTGGCGCGTCGTCGAGTTCGGCCCCGGCCGCCACCTGGCCTACGCCGTGCAGTGGTTCGCCCTCGCCGCGGCCGTGCTCGTCATCTGGCTCGCCACCCAGCGGCGGCGGGAGGAGGGTCCGTGAGCGCGCCGCCGCGCCGGGAGGGCCGCCCCAGCCTCACGGTGGCGCTGCTCATCGTCACCTTCGTCGCGCCCGTGATCGCCGCCTGGGCGCTTTACCTGACTGCCGACCGCTGGGGCATCGCCGGACGGGCCGCCCACGGCGCCCTGGTGCAGCCGCCCCGGCCGCTGGGCGAGCTGGCGCTGCGCACGCCGGACGGCGCCGCCCTTACGGCCGCCGACCTGCACGGGCGCTGGTGGATCGTCTACGTCGGCGGCACGGACTGCGACGGGGTCTGCGGCGAGAGCCTCTACAAGGTGCGCCAGGTGCGCCTCGCCCTCGGCGCCGACATGCGCCGCGTGGGGCGGCTCTATATCATGGACGGCGAGCGGCCCGGGCCGAGCCTGCGCGCGCTGCTGCCCCACCACCGCGGGCTGGTGGTCGCGGGCGGGCCGCCCGAGGCGGTCGCCCCACTCCTCGAGCGCTTCCGGCTCGACGGGCGCGACCCGCGCCGGGCAGGGCGGCTCTACGTGGTGGACCCGCGCGGCATGCTGATCCTGATGTACGAGCCGGGCGCCGAGCCCAACGGCATCCTCAAGGACCTGCAGCGCCTGCTGCGGGCCTCGCGCATCGGCTGAGCCATGGCACGGAGCATGGCGGCCGGCGGCAGCGGGGTCCGGGCGCAGGGCGCGCGCTGGCGCGCCTACCTCGCCCTGACCAAGCCGCGCGTGGTCGCCCTCATCGTCTTCACCGCGGTCGTCGGCATGCTGCTCGCGGTGCCGGGTCTCCCGCCCTGGCAGCCCCTCGTGTTCGGCACCGTGGGCATCGCGCTCGCGGCCGCGGGCGCCGCCGCCATCAACCACGTCCTCGACCGCCGCGCCGACGCCGCCATGGGGCGCACGCGCGGCCGTCCCCTGCCGCGCGGCGAGCTCACGCCGCGCGAGGCGGTTGCCTTCGCGCTGGTGCTGGTGGCGCTCTCGATGGCGATCCTCGTGGGCCTCGTCAATGCGCTCACCGCGGCCCTCACCTTCGTGAGCCTGGTCGGCTACGCGGTGGTGTACACGCTCTTCCTCAAGCGCGCCACACCGCAGAACATCGTCATCGGCGGCGCGGCGGGTGCGGCGCCGCCCGTGCTCGGCTGGAGCGCCGTCACCGGAGAGGTCTCGCCCGACGCCCTGCTGCTTTTCCTGATCATCTTCACCTGGACGCCGCCGCACTTCTGGGCGCTGGCCATCTACCGGCGCGAGGACTACGCGCGCGCCAACGTCCCCATGCTTCCCGTCACGCACGGGGTCGAGCTCACGCGCCTGCACGTGCTGCTCTACACGCTCCTGCTCTTCGCCGTCAGTCTCCTGCCCTTCGTCACCCGCATGAGCGGGCCCTTCTACCTGGGCGGGGCGGTGGCGCTCGGGGCGGGCTTCCTGTGGCACGCCTTCGCGCTGCACCGCACCGGCGACGACCGCGTGGCGCTTCGCACCTTCGGCTATTCCATCTTCTACCTCACGGGCCTCTTCGCCTTCCTCCTCGTCGACCACTATCTCCCTGCCCTCCTTGGGCTTTTCGGCCGCTGAGCGGCGCCGCGGCGCCGGGCGCCCGTGGCGGGCCGCCCCGTCCGGCCGACGGACGGCCCAAAACTGCCCTTGATCAAGAATATCAGTACCTCCTAAAATGCAGCCCCCTTTTTGGCGCACACCGTGCAGGGGAACTGGGGAGACCACAGGAGGCGAGGGGACACCATGGTCCAGACCACCGGGGCCAGCGCGGCCCAGCCCTACAACTACGACATCGTCCGCCGGTTCACCGTCGCCGCCCTCGTCTGGGGCGTGCTGGGGATGCTCGCCGGGCTCTACGCGGCCCTGGAGCTCTCCTTCCCGTGGCTGAACCTGGAGATCCCGGAGCTGACCTTCGGGCGCCTGCGCCCGGTGCACACCACGCTCGTCATCTTCGGCTTCGGCGGCTCCGCGCTGTTCGCCACCAGCTACTACGTCGTGCAGCGCACCTGCCAGGCGCGGCTCGCCAGCGACGCGCTCGCCGGCTTCACCTTCTGGGGCTGGAACGCCGCCGTCGGCCTCGGGGCCCTCAGCTACCTGCTCGGCATCACCCAGTCGCGCGAGTACGCCGAGTTCGAGTGGCCCATCGACATCCTCATCACCGTGGTCTGGGTCGCCTACCTCTACCTCTACGTCGCCACCCTCAGGCGGCGCTCGCAGCCGCACATCTACGTCGCCAACTGGTTCTACGTCGGCTTCATCCTCGCCACCGCCATCCTGCACGTCTTCAACAACCTGGCGATCCCGGTGAGCCTGACGAAGTCCTACTCGCTGTTCGCGGGCGTGCAGGACGCCATGACGCAGTGGTGGTACGGCCACAACGCGGTGGGCTTCTTCCTCACCGCGGCCTTCCTCGGGATGATGTACTACTTCGTGCCCAAGCAGGCGGGGCGGCCGGTCTACTCCTACCGGCTCTCCATCATCCACTTCTGGGCGCTGATCTTCCTCTACATGTGGGCGGGCGGCCACCACCTGCACTGGACGGCGCTGCCCGACTGGACCTCGACGCTGGCGGCGACCTTCTCGGTGATGCTGCTGCTGCCCTCGTGGGGGGGCATGATCAACGGCATCATGACGCTGTCGGGCGCCTGGGAGAAGCTGCGCACCGACCCCGTGATGCTGTTCCTGATCACGGGGCTGTCCTTCTACGGCATGTCCACCTTCGAGGGGCCGATGATGTCGCTCAAGAGCGTCAACGCCCTCTCGCACTACACCGACTGGACCATCGGCCACGTGCACTCGGGCGCGCTCGGCTGGGTGGCCATGATCACCTTCGGCTCGCTCTACCACCTGGTGCCGCGCCTGTGGGACACCCGGCTCCACAGCACGCGCCTAGTCTACGTGCACTTCTGGCTCGCCACCATCGGCATCGTGCTCTACATCACGGCCATGTGGGTGGCGGGCATCGGCCAAGGCCTGATGCTGCGCGGCTTCGACGAGTACGGCAACCTCGCCTATACCTTCATCGAGACCGTGCGCTTCCTGCACTGGCCCTACGTGGTGCGCGCCATCGGCGGGGCATTCTTCCTCGCCGGCGTGCTGGTGATGGTCTACAACTTCGCCATGACGGTGGCGGCGGCGCGGCGCGAGGC
>WGBS01000161.1 GCA_015494165.1 Gammaproteobacteria bacterium
GCACCCCCTCGGGCACGCGGAAGTGGAGCGCGGCCAGCGCGCAGCCGGCCACCAGGGTGACAAGGAATCCCGCCCAGCGCAGGGCCAGCACGCGCCAGTCGAGCCCTCCGCCTCCGCGGCCGCGGAAGACCAGCCAGCCCGTGTAGGCGACCATGACCGGGAACAGGTAGGCGAGCCAGCCGAAGGCGGAGAGGAACAGGTCCGCGAACCACGCCCCCACGCGCCCGCCGGCGTTGGCCACCCGCTCCACCTCGGCGGCGTGCGACCAGCCCGGGTCGGCGGGGCTGTAGGTGGCCAGCGCGATCAGCAGGTAGACGGCGACCGCCCCCAGCACGAGGAGCGCGCCTTCGCGCAGGCCGCGCCCGAGCGGGTGGACGCTCAGGGGCTGCGCCTCGAGGCGCCGGGAGGTGGGCCTGGTCATCGGACGGCTCTACGAAACAGCTTCAAGTTGCGTTGGCAACAGCTTAGCACATCAGGGAAAAGCCGCTAGGCAGACCCGGCCGCCGCCGGTGCCGCGGCAAGCTCCTCGCGCAGCGCCGGATGGACGATCTCGCCGCCGGCCACGTTGACCGCCCCGGCGAGCGCCGGATCCTCGCGCCAGTCCGGGCGTGCCAGGCGCCGCACCCAGGGCAGCAGCGCCGCCGAGAGCGCCTGCGTGGCCGAGCGCGGCACCGCCCCCGGCATGTTCGTGACCGCGAAGTGGACCACCGCGTGCTCCACGTAGGTGGGCCGCTCCCAGGTCGTCGGCCGCGTGGTCTCCACGCAGCCGCCCTGGTCCACGGAGACGTCGGCGATGACGCTGCCCGGCCGCATGGCCCGCACCATGGCCTCGCTCACCAGGTGCGGCGTCCGCCGCGCCGGCACCAGCACCGCCCCGACGAGGAGGTCGGCCTCGCGCACGGCCGCGGCCACGGCGTCCCGGTAGGGATACAGGGCCGTGACGTTGGGGCCGAGCGCGCGCATGGCCTCCAGGCGCTCGGGCTTGCGGTCGAACACCGTCACCAGGGCGCCCGTGGCCGCCGCCATGGCCGTGGCCGCGCTTCCCACGGTGCCCGCCCCCAGCACCACGACGTGGCCGCGCTCCGTGCCCGGGAGCCCCCCGAGCAGCAGCCCTCGCCCGCCCTGCGGCAGGTGCAGCAGGGTCGCCCCCACCTGCACCGCGATCCGCCCCGCCACCTGGCTCATGGGTGCGAGCAGCGGCAGGCGCCCGTCCACGGCCACCGTCTCGAAGCCGAGCGCGGTCAGCCCGATGGCGCGCAGGCGCCCGGCGAGCTCCGGCATGGCCGCCAGGTGGAGGAAGCAGAACAGCAGGTGCCCGCGGCGCAGGTGGCGCAGGTCCTCCTCCACCGGCTCCTTCACCTTGACCACCAGCTCCGCGGCGTCGTACAGGGCCGCGGCGTCGGGGACGAGGCGCGCGCCGGCGGCCTCGTAGGCCGCGTCGGCATAGCCGCTCGCCTCCCCGGCGCCGGACTCGACCAGCACCTCGTGGCCGTCGCGCACGAGGTCGCCGCAGGCCTCGGGCACCAGGGCCACGCGGCCCTCCATGGGCTTGCGCTCGCGGGGTATGCCGATGCGCACGCGCTCTCCTCCTCCGGCGGTCGCCTTTACCGTGCCGGGGCCGGTCCGTAGTATAGGCGGGCCTTTCGGGGCACCCCGACCGGACCGCCAGGCCGCGGGCGGCCGCAGCCGCCCGGGGCCCGCGTGCGGCCGCCGCGACGGAGGGATTATCGCATGACCGAGACCCGCCACTGCCGCCTCCTCATCCTCGGCTCCGGCCCGGCCGGCTACACCGCGGCCATCTACGCCGCGCGCGCCAACCTGTCTCCGGTGCTCGTCACGGGCATCGAGCAGGGCGGGCAGCTCATGACCACCACCGAGGTCGAGAACTGGCCCGGCGGCGAGGAAGGGCTGCAGGGCCCCCAGCTCATGGAGCGCATGCGCGCCCACGCCGAGCGCTGCGGGGCGGAGCTCGTCTTCGACCACATCCAGAAGGCCGACCTCGGCCAGCGCCCCTTCCGCCTCGAGGGCGACGCCGGGGCCTACACCTGCGACGCGCTCATCATCGCCACGGGCGCCTCGGCCAAGTACCTGGGGCTGCCCTCGGAGCAGAAGTACCGCGGCCGCGGCGTCTCGGCCTGCGCCACCTGTGACGGCTTCTTCTACCGCGACCAGCCGGTGGCCGTGATCGGCGGCGGCAACACCGCCGTCGAGGAGGCGCTCTACCTGGCCAACATCGCCTCGCACGTGACCCTCGTGCACCGGCGCGACGCCCTGCGCGCCGAGAAGATCCTCCAGCAGCGGCTGTTCCGCCGCGCCGAGGAGGGCAAGGTCACCATCGAGTGGGACCACGTGCTCGAGGAGGTGCTGGGCGACGAGCAGGGCGTGACCGGCATCCGCATCCGCAACGTCAAGACCGGCGAGACCAAGGACATCCCGGTGCAGGGCGTCTTCATCGCCATCGGCCACCAGCCGAACACCGGCATCTTCGAGGGCCAGCTCGAGATGGATCACGGCTACATCCGCATCCGCGGCGGGACCGAGGGCGACGCCACCGCGACCAGCGTGCCCGGCGTGTTCGCCGCCGGCGACGTGGCCGACCATGTCTACCGCCAGGCCATCACCGCGGCGGGCATGGGCTGCCAAGCGGCCCTGGACGCCGAGCGCTACCTCGACGCCCTGGAGACCTCCTGAGCGCGCCGGCGCCGGGCGGGCGCGCCGGTGCTATCCTTGTCCGGTGCCGGGGCCGCACCCGCGGCGCCCGGCAGGCGAGCCCGGTCCGAGATGCGCCTTCCCGTCATCCTCGACCCGCGCGATCCGCACGCGCCCTTCCCGCCCGCGGAGGCGGCCCTGCGTGAGCCCGACGGGCTGCTCGCGATCGGAGGCGACCTCCATCCGCAGCGGCTGCTGCGCGCCTACCGCGCCGGCATCTTCCCCTGGTACGGCGAGGGCCAGCCCATCCTGTGGTGGTCACCCGACCCGCGCGCGGTGCTGTTCCCGGAGCGCGTGCACGTCTCGCGCAGCGTGCGGCGCAGGCTGCGCCGCGGCCGCTTCCGCGTGACCGCCGACCGCGACTTCGCCGCGGTGATCGAGGCCTGCGCCACCGTCCCGCGCCGCGGCCAGGACGGGACCTGGATCACGCCGGAGATGGCAGCCGCCTACCGCCGCCTCCACGCCCTCGGCCACGCCCACTCGGTCGAGGTCTGGGACGAGGGCGGTGCGCTCGCGGGCGGCCTCTACGGGGTGGCGATCGGCCGCGTCTTCTTCGGCGAGTCCATGTTCAGCCGCCGCAGCGACGCCTCCAAGGTGGCGCTCGTCGCGCTCTGCCGTGCGCTCTCGAGCTGGGGCTACGGCCTCGTCGACTGCCAGGTGGCCTCGCCGCACCTGATGCGCATGGGCGCCGAGCTCCTGCCGCGCCGGCGTTTCCTGGACCTGCTCGAGCGGCTCTGCCCCCAGGCGCCTGCGCCCGGCGCCTGGCGGGAGCTGCCGGCGGCGCCGGAGGTCCCCGCCGCATGACCCGGCGCGAGCCGCGGCACGAGCTCGGCCGGCTCGCCTTCTACGCGAGCCGCGAGCACGCCTGCAGCTACCTGCCGGAGCGGCGCGCCACCACGCTCTTCGCCGACCCCTCGGCGCAGATGAGCAACCGGCTCTACGACGTGCTCTCCGAGCACGGCTTCCGCCGCAGCGGCAGCTACGTCTACCGCCCCGCCTGCCGCGGCTGCGCGCGCTGCATCCCGGCGCGCATCCCGGTGGCGGACTTCCGCCCGAGCCGCAGCCAGCGGCGCGTGCTGGCGCGCAACCGTGACCTGCGCGTGCGGCTGCTGCCGCCGGACTTCCGCGAGGAGCACTTCGCCCTCTACCGCCGCTACCTCGGCAGCCGCCACCGCGGCGGCGGCATGGACGACCCCACGCCCGAGCGCTACCTCGAGTTCCTCACCAGCCCGTGGAGCGACACCGCCTTCGTCGAGATGCGGCTGCCGGACGGCGCGCTCGCGGCCGTCGCCGTCGCCGACCGCATGCCGCGGGGGTGGTCGGCGGTCTACACCTTCTTCGACCCCGCCCTCGCGCGCCGCAGCCTCGGCACCTTCGCCGTGCTGTGGCAGGTGCGCGCCCTCCAGGCGCTCGGCCTGCCCTGGCTCTACCTGGGATACTGGATCCCGGAATGCCGCAAGATGGCCTACAAGGCGCGCTTCCTGCCGCTCGAGGTCCAGCGTGAGGGCCGCTGGCGGCGGCTGGAGTCGCCCGCGGCGGTCGAGGCCTTTCTCGCCGGCGAGCGCTAGTCCATAATCTGCCGCCTGCGCCGCGCGGCGCCCGCACGTGCGCCGCGCGCCATACGACAGCGGAGGGCGAGAAAAAGGGGTTCCATGGCGAAGGAAGACCACATCGAGATGGAGGGCGAGGTCATCGAGACCCTGCCCAACACCATGTTCCGCGTGCGCCTCGACAACGGCCACGTGGTCACCGCCCACATCTCGGGCAAGATGCGCAAGCACTACATCCGCATCCTCAAGGGCGACCGCGTCGTCGTCCAGCTCACCCCCTACGACCTCACCAAGGGCCGCATCGTCTACCGCCTCCGCTGAGGGCCCGCCTCGCCGCCCGCCGGCACCGGCCGCGCGAGCAGGCCCGTGAGGCCGACCCGGATCTCGAAGCGCCCGCGCCCCTCGACCGGCACGAAGACGGCGGAGCCGTATTCCGCGTCGACCAGCGGCGCGAGGAAGGCGTGCCGGCGGCGCAGGTCGAAGAGGTCGGGGCCGGAGCGCGGGGCGATGCGGTAGACGGTGCGCGGGGCGCCACGCTCGCTCGCCAGGTCGCGGTAGCGGCCGCCGATGCGGTCGAGGGCGTAGGCGGTGTGGAGCCCGAGGAGCTGCGCCCACGGCTTCCACTTGAGCACGCGCGCGTCCACGTAGAGCGCATCGCCCGCGATCTCGTAGGCGGCCGCGCGCCCGTCCGGCAGGCGCACGCGGGCGAGGAAGCGGCGCGGCCCGCGCGGCTCCACGTCCACCACCGCCGCCACCTCCTCGCGCGTGAGCGCCCGGTAGCCGTGGGTGCCGAGGGCGAGCATGGCGAGCGTGCCGGAGGCACCCAGAAGGCCCAGCGCCGCGGCGAGGCCCGCACCGCCGCGCAGCGCGCGCCCGCGGCGCAGGGCGGCCAGCGCCGCCCCGAGCAGCACGAGCGCGGCGGCGGCCGCCGCCGCGGCCGCCGCGGCCAGCGCGGTGGCGCCCCAGCCGGGCATGGGGGAATCCTAGCCGGCGCGCGGGGATAGAACCGTGACGCGGGCCGCGGCCCGCGCCGCCCTCAGTGGACCTTCTCCTCGGCGGGCTCGATGTCGAAGGTGAGGCCGTCCTCGCCGGCGCCCACGCGCACGTGGCCGCCGCCGGCCAGCCGCCCGAAGAGCAGCTCCTCGGCGAGCGGCTTCTTGATGTGCTCCTGGATGACGCGCGCCATGGGCCGCGCCCCCATCTTGTCGTCGAAGCCGTGCTCGGCGAGCCAGGCGCGCGCGGCCTCGTCCACCTCCAGCGTCACCTTGCGCTCCTGGAGCTGGGCCTCGAGCTCGTAGACGAACTTGTCCACCACGTGGGCGATGGTGGCCCGGTCCAGGGGCCGGAACTGGATGATGGCGTCGAGGCGGTTGCGGAACTCCGGGCTGAAGGTGCGCCGGATCACCTCCATGCCGTCGCTCGAGTGGTCCTGCTGCGTGAAGCCGATCGAGGGCCGGCTCATCTGCTCGGCGCCGGCGTTGGTGGTCATGATCAGGATCACGTTGCGGAAGTCGGCCTTGCGCCCGTTGTTGTCCGTGAGCGTGCCGTGGTCCATGACCTGCAGCAGCAGGTTGAAGACGTCGGGGTGCGCCTTCTCGATCTCGTCCAGCAGCAGCACCGCGTGCGGGTGCTTGATGATGGCCTCGGTCAGCAGCCCGCCCTGGTCGAAGCCCACGTAGCCCGGCGGCGCGCCGATGAGGCGCGAGACCGTGTGCCGCTCCATGTACTCCGACATGTCGAAGCGGATCAGCTCGATGCCGAGGATCATGGCGAGCTGGCGGCTGACCTCGGTCTTGCCCACGCCCGTGGGCCCCGCGAACAGGAAGCAGCCGATGGGCCTGCGCTCGTTGCCGAGCCCGGAGCGCGACATCTTGATGGCGGCGGCCAGCGTCTCGATCGCCTGGTCCTGGCCGAAGACCACCATCTTGAGGTCGCGCTCGAGATTCCGCAGCGCCTCCTTGTCGGAGGCCGACACCGACTTGGGCGGCACGCGCGCCATCTTGGCCACGATCTGCTCGATCTCGGCCACGCCCACGACCTTCTTGCGCCGCGAGGGCGGCAGCAGGCGCTGGCTGGCGCCGGCCTCGTCGATGACGTCGATGGCCTTGTCCGGCAGGTGGCGGTCGTTGATGTACTTGGCGGCGAGCTCGGCGGCGGCGCGCAGCGCGCGGCTCGAGTAGCGCACGCCGTGGTGCTCCTCGAAGCGCGACTTGAGGCCCTTGAGGATCTCGTAGGTCTCGTCCACCGTCGGCTCGGTGATGTCGATCTTCTGGAAGCGGCGCGCGAGCGCGCGGTCCTTCTCGAAGATGCCGCGGAACTCCTGGTAGGTGGTGGAGCCGATGCAGCGCAGCTCGCCCGAGGCCAGCATGGGCTTGATGAGGTTGGAGGCGTCCATCACCCCGCCCGAGGCCGCGCCGGCGCCGATGATGGTGTGGATCTCGTCGATGAACAGGATGGCGTTGCGCTCCTTCCTGAGCTGCGCCAGCACCGCCTTGAGGCGCTTCTCGAAGTCACCGCGGTACTTGGTGCCCGCGACCAGCGCCCCGAGGTCGAGCGAGTAGATGGTGCAGCCGGCGAGCACCTCCGGGACCTCGCCGTCCACGATCATCTTCGCCAGGCCCTCTGCGATGGCGGTCTTGCCCACGCCCGCCTCGCCGACCAGCAGCGGGTTGTTCTTGCGCCGGCGGCACAGGATCTGGATGGTGCGCTCGATCTCGGCGCGGCGGCCGATGAGCGGATCGATCTTGCCCTGACGCGCGAGCTGGTTGAGGTTCGTGGCGTACTGCTCGAGCGGCTTGCGCGCGGCCTGCTCGCCTCCCTCCTCCTCCGAGGACGAGGACGATAGCCCCTCGCCCTCCTCCTCGCCGTGCACCTTGGAGATGCCGTGCGAGATGTAGTTCACCACGTCAAGGCGCGTGATGTTCTGCTTGCTGAGGAAGTAGACCGCCTGCGAGTCCTGCTCGCTGAAGATGGCCACCAGGACGTTGGCGCCCGTGACCTCCTTCTTGCCCGAGGACTGCACGTGGAAGACCGCGCGCTGCAGCACGCGCTGGAAGCCGAGCGTGGGCTGCGTCTCGCGCGGGTCGTGCGGCGGCAGCAGCGGCGTGGTCTCCTCCAGGAAGTTGACCAGGTCGCGCTTGAGCTTCTCGAGGTTGGCGCCGCAGGCCTTGAGCACCTCCGACGCGGTGGGGTTGTCGAGCAGCGCCAGCAGCAGGTGCTCGACGGTGACGAACTCGTGCCGCTTCTCCCTCGCCTCCTTGAAGGCCAGGTTGAGGGTCTGCTCGAGTTCCTTGCTCAGCATGGCGGGGTCACCTCATCGGGCGCTCAGGCCTCCTCCATCGTGCACAGCAGCGGGTGCTGGTGCCGGCGCGAGTACTCGTTGACCTGGGCGACCTTGGTCTCTGCGATCTCGTAGGTGTAGATGCCGCACACGCCCTTCCCTCGCGTGTGCACCTGCAGCATGATCTGCGTGGCGCGCGGCCGGCTCATGCCGAAGAACTTCTCCAGCACCCGCACGACGAAGTCCATGGGCGTGTAGTCGTCGTTGAGCAGCACGACCTTGTACATGCGCGGCGGCTTCAGCCGCGGGCGCGCCTCCTCGACGACCACGCCGTGGTCGATCTGCCGCTTCTCTCGCTCCCCCATGGCTCATCGGATTCTACCAGAGTCGGGCCGGCGCCCCGGGCCGGGCGGGCGCCGGCGTCCCGTCCCTGCCCCTACACGTAGCACAGGGCGTGCCACCCGCGCAAACCGTTGACCGCGCAGGGGCGGAAAAGTTCGGGGCGGCGCCGGGTGGCAAGGGCGCCGACGCCCCGGCGGCGCCCTGCCGCCGGCCCGCCGCCGCCCCGGGCCGCCTCAGGCCATGTGGGCGATCACCGCCTCGCCGAAGCCCGAGCAGCTCACCTCGGTCGCCCCCTCCATGAGGCGGGCGAGGTCGTAGGTGACGGTGCGGGCGGCGATCGCGCCGGCCACCCCGCGGACGATGCGGTCGGCGGCCTCGCGCCAGCCGAGGTGGCGCAGCATCATCTCGGCCGAGAGGATCAGGGAGGAGGGGTTGACCTTGTCCTGGCCGGCGTACTTGGGGGCGGTGCCGTGGGTGGCCTCGAACAGGGCGGTGTCGTCCGAGAGGTTGGCCCCCGGGGCGATGCCGATGCCGCCGACCTGGGCCGCGAGGGCGTCGGAAATGTAGTCGCCGTTGAGGTTGAGGGTGGCGATGACGTCGTACTCCTCCGGCCGCAGCAGGATCTGCTGCAGGAAGGCGTCGGCGATCACGTCCTTGACCACGAGCTCGCGGCCGTCCGCCTCCAGCACGTGCCAGGGGCCGCCGTCGAGCGGGCGCGCGCCGAACTCCTCGCGCGCGAGCTCGTAGCCCCAGTCGCGGAAGGCCCCCTCGGTGTACTTCATGATGTTGCCCTTGTGCACCAGCGTGACGGAGGCGCGGCCGTTCTCGATGGCGTAGCGGATGGCCTTGCGGACCAGGCGCTTGGTGCCCTCCTCGGAGACCGGCTTTATGCCGATGCCGGAGCTGTCGGGGAAGCGGATCTGCGTCACGCCCATCTCGCGCTGCAGGAAGTCGATCACCTTGCGCGCCTCCGGCGAGCGCGCCGGCCACTCGATGCCGGCGTAGATGTCCTCGGAGTTCTCGCGGAAGATGACCATGTCGGTCTTCTCGGGATGCCGCAGCGGGCTCGGGGTGCCCGGGAAGTAACGCACCGGGCGCAGGCAGACGTAGAGGTCGAGCTCCTGGCGCAGGGCGACGTTGAGCGAGCGGATGCCGCCGCCGACCGGTGTCGTGAGCGGGCCCTTGATCGCCACCTTGAACTCGCGGATGGCCGCGAGCGTCTCCTCCGGCAGCCACACGTCCGGGCCGTAGACGCGCGTCGCCTTCTCGCCGGCGTAGATCTCCATCCAGGCGATGGCGCGCTCGCCCCCATAGGCGGCCGCCACGGCCGCGTCCACCACGCGGCGCATCACGGGCGTGATGTCCACGCCGATGCCGTCGCCCTCGATGAAGGGCACGATGGGGCGTGCCGGCACCGCGAGGCGGCCGCCGGCCTCCACGCGCACGGGCTCGCCGTGCTCCGGGACGCGTACGTGCTGGTAGGGCATGGGCTCCGCTCCCCCGCGAGGCTCGGCACAGGGGTGCGGATTCTAGCGCGCGCCACGCGTGCCGGTCAGCCCTCGGCGCCGCCCGCGCGCCGCGCCGGCGCCGCCTGGAGCGCCGCCGCCACCTCGGGACGGCCGAAGAGATAGCCCTGGGCGCAGTCGACGCCGATGGCGCGCAGGACCGCGAGCTCGCCCTCGGTCTCGACGCCCTCGGCCACGGTCTCCTTGCCGAGGGCGTGGGCGACCTCGTTCATGGCCTGCACCATGGCGCGCTTGAGGCGGTCGCCCTCCAGCCCGCGCACGAAGGAGGCGTCGATCTTGACGCGGTCCACCGGCAGGTCCTTGAGATAGGCGAAGGAGGAGTAGCCGACGCCGAAGTCGTCGAGGGCCGTGGTGCAGCCCAGGCGGCGCAGACCGGCGAGCAGCGCCTGCGCCCGCGCCATGCTGGTGATGGCGACCGTCTCCGTGATCTCGAAGCACACGCGCCGGGGCTCCACCCCGGCGCCCTCCAGGGCGGCGGTGATGAAGTCCAGCATGGCGGGATCCCCCACCGACTGCGCCGAGAGGTTGATCGAGAGGGTGCCCGTGCCCGAGGCGCCGGCCGCCATCTCCTCCAGCGCGTGCTCGACCACCCAGCGGTCGATGTCGCCCATGAGGCCGAAGCGCTCGGCCGAGGGCAGGAAGCCGCCGGGCAGCACCGTCGCGCCCTTCTCGTCCAGCATGCGCACGAGCACCTCGTGCCCGCACACGGCGCGGTCGGTGCAGCGCACGATGGGCTGGCGCGCCAGCACGAAGCGCTCCTCCTCGATGGCCTGGCGGATGCGGCGCACCCAGCCGATGTCGGCCGACATGCTCTCGATGTCGCCGCGGTCCTCGGGCCGGAACAGGTGCACGCGGTTGCGCCCGGCGCGCTTGGCGAGCTGCACCGCCACGTCGGCGCGCGCCAGCAGGTCCTCGCGGCTGCCCACGTCCGGTCCCGCCACCGCCACGCCGATGGAGCAGCCCACGTGGATGCTCCCGCCCTCGTGGTGCACGCTGTAGCCGGCGAGCTGGCGCCGGTAGCCCTCGGCGGCGGCGAGCGCGGCGTCCTCGTCCACCCCGTGCAGCACCACCGCGAACTCGTCGCCGCCGAGGCGCGCGAGCACGTCGCCGCGCCGCGCGCGCTGGCGCAGCAGCTCCGTCACCTCGCGCAGCACGCGGTCGCCCGTGAGGTGGCCGAGGCTGTCGTTGACGAACTTGAAGTTGTCGAGGTCGACGTAGAGGAGCGCGAACCCGCCGCCCTGCCCCCGCCGGGCGCGCTCGAAGGCGCGGTCGAGCTCCTGCATCAGGTAGTGGCGGTTGTAGACCCCCGTGAGGGGGTCGCGCTCGGCGAGCTCGCGCAGGTGGGCGAGCATGGCCTCGCGCTCGCTCACGTCCGAGGCGAGCGCCGTGACCAGCCGCCGCCCCTCGAGCTCCAGCACGCTGACCGAGAGCTCCAGCGCCACCCGGCGGCCGTCGCGGCGCAGGCCCGCGACCGTGACCGGGCGCGGCTCGCTGCCGGTCCCGCGCCGCACTAGGCGCCGGAGCCAGCGCCGCGCCCGCGGGCGCTCCTCGGGCGGCACCAGCAGCGTGATATCGGCGCCCAGCACCTCCGCGGCGCGCCAGCCGAACAGGCGCTCGGCGGCGCGGTTGAAGCCCTCGATGCGCCCATCGGCGTCCACCGTGATGACCGCCTCGGCGGCGTGGTCGAGGATGGCCCGCAGGCGGTGCTCGCGCTGGTGGACCTGGGCGCGCATGCCCTCGAAGGCGCGCACCAGCCCCTCCACCTCCTCGACGTCGGCGCCCGGCAGCGGCAGCGGCTCGCCGCCCGCCCCCTCGCGCTCCATGGCCCGCGCCACCACGGCGAGCGGACGGTGGATGAGCCGCTCGAAGCTGACGTAGGCGGCGAGGATGAGCGCCGCCATGCCGAGGGCGAAGACCCACAGCACCGTGAGCAGCGCCGTGGCCACGCGCATGTGGCTCGCGCTGCGCTCCCGCGCCAGGGCCGCGAGGCGGCGCCCGATCCGCTCCGCCGCCTCCCAGAAGGCGCGCTGCGCCGGCACCACCCGTCCCCGCAGCACCGGGATCTCGGCGCGCCAGCCCTCGGAGCGGTAGATGCGCTCGGCACGCGCGAAGACCGTCTCGTAGCGGGTGTGCAGGCGCTCGAGCTCGGCCACCGCCTCGCTCACGCCGAAGGGGAGCCGTCCCGCCTCGGCCATGCGCCGCAGCCGCGCGAGCAGGTCGCGCACCTCGGCCACGTACAGGGCCCGGTCCCGGAGGTTGGCCGCCATCGCGCGCTCGGGGTCGCCGAAGACCCCGGAGCGGTTGGCGATGAACAGCCGGACGTTGCTCACGAGCTGCGACCAGGCGTAGCGCAGGCGCCACAGCAGCTCCACCGTCTCGCGCGCCCCGGGCTCGCCTTCGCGCTCGGCCTCCTCCGCCGCCTGCAGGGCGCCGCGCAGGGTGTCGAGGAAGCGCTGGTTGGTGGGGAAGAGCTCGCCGAGGAGGATGGGCATCCCGGGATAGCGCGTGGCGGCGCTCTCGAGCCGCGCCAGGACCTCGCCCACGCCGTCGCGCAGCTCGGCGAAGGCGCCGAGCAGGGCCCCGACCTCGCGGCGCAGGACGGGGTCGGCACGCACGGCCGGGTCGGTCGCGAGCGCGCGCGCCGCCTCCCCCGCGCGCCGCAGGGCCGCCTCGGCGGCGGCGCGGTCCGAGGCCTCGAGGAAGGTGAGGTGGCGGTGCATGGCGAGCTCCGCCGCGTGCACCTCGCCGGTGAAATCGGCGAGCAGGGCCTGCACGCGCTCGTGCGCGAGCGCGGCCGCCCGGGCCTCGCGGGCGGTGCGCACCACCTGCCACGTCCCGTAGGCCGCGGCCAGCAGCGCCACCGCCACCGCCGTCCCCGCGATCGCCGCGAAGCGACCGCGCATGCTGTGCCACATGGCCCGCTCCCTGGGCGGCGCCGCGCAGCCCGCGCGGGTCCGCCCGCAATCCCGCCACGTCAATTATCGGCGCCCGAGGCGGGTTTCTTGAAGGGCCGTCGGGGGCGCGCCCTGTGTGCTAGAGTCCCGCGCGATGGCCTGGGCACCCCACGTCACGGTCGCCGCCGTGGTCGAGCGCGGCGGGCGCTTCCTCCTGGTCGAGGAGGAGGCCGACGGCGCCGTCGTCCTCAACCAGCCGGCCGGCCACCTCGACCCCGGCGAGAGCCTGCCACGGGCGGCCGCGCGCGAGGCGCTGGAGGAGACCGGCTGGCCCTTCCGACCGACCGGCGTGGTGGGGCTCTACCGCTGGCAGGCCCCCGACGGGCGGACCTACCTGCGGGTGGCCTTCTGCGGCGAGCTCGACGACGCCGGCCCGCGGGGGCCGCTCGACCGCGGCATCCGCGCCACGCACTGGCTCGCGCCCGAGACGCTGCGCGCCGCCGCGGCCGGCCAGGGCCCCATTCCCCTGCGCAGCCCCCTGGTGCTGCGCGCGGTGGAGGACTATCTCGCCGGCCGGCGCTGGCCGCTCGACCTCGTCGTCGACGTGCCATGAGGGCCCGCCACGCCCTCGCCGCCCTCGGCCTGGCGCTCGCGGCGGGCTGCGCCACGACGGCGCCCGACGGCGGGGGCCCCATCCCGCGGCCCGAGGCGTTCGCCGTCTGCCACGGGCACGGCTGCGAGCAGCGCACCCCGGTCTCGCTGACCCCGGCCGAGTGGGCGCGGGTCGCGGCCCTGTTCAGGCCGCCCCCGGCCGACGCGGCGGCCGAGCGGCGCGCGGTCGCCTGCGCCGTCGGGCTGCTCGAGCGCCTGGTCGGCCCCAGGACCGGCACCGCGGGCGATCTCGGCGGAACTTTTCCCGGCCTGGGGCGTCCCGGGCAGATGGACTGCGTGGACGAGGCGAGCAACACCGGGACCTATCTGCGGATGCTGGCGGACGCGGGGCTGCTGCGCTTCCACGTGCCGGACGGCCGCGCCACGCGCGGCTACTTCGTCATGGGCTGGCCGCACACCACGGCCGTGATGCGCGAGCGCGGCACCGGCCGGCGCTGGGCCGTGGACTCGTGGTTCGAGGACAACGGCCGTCCCGCCCGTATCGTGCCCCTCGGCCTGTGGCGGCGCGGCTGGCGGCCGCCCCCCGGCGAGCCGCCGCCCGCCTGCACCCGCCCGACGCCCTGAGCGCGCCATGCCCGCACCCCGGGTCATCGTCGGCCTCTCGGGCGGCGTGGACTCCTCCGTCGCTGCCTGGATGCTGCTGCGCGCGGGCTACCGCGTCGAGGGGCTGTTCATGAAGAACTGGGAGGACGACGACGAGGACGGGCTGTGCGCGGCCGCCGAGGACCTGGCCCATGCGCGCCGGGTGTGCGAGGCGCTCGGCATCCCGCTCCACCGGGTGAGTTTCGCGCGCGAGTACCGCGCGCGCGTCTTCCGCCATTTCCTGGCCGAGTACGCCGCCGGGCGCACGCCCAATCCGGACGTGCTCTGCAACCGGGAGATCAAGTTCGGGGTTTTCCTCAGCCATGCGCGCCGCCTCGGCGCCGACTGGGTCGCGACGGGCCACTACGCGCGCGTCGAGCACGACCGCCGCGGCCTGTGGCTGCTCAAGGGCTGCGACCCCGCGAAGGACCAGAGCTACTTCCTGCACGCGGTGAGCGCGCGCCAGCTCGAGCGGGTGCTCTTCCCCGTCGGTGCGCTCGCCAAGGAAGAGGTGCGCGCGCTGGCGCGCGCCGCGGGCCTGCCCACCCACGACCGGCCCGACAGCACCGGCATCTGCTTCATCGGCGAGCGCCCCTTCCGCGAGTTCCTCGCCCGCTACCTCCCCGCGCGCCCGGGCGAGATCCGCACCCTCGACGGGCGCGTGCTCGGCGAGCACCGGGGCGTGGCCTACTACACCATCGGCCAGCGCGCCGGCCTCGGGATCGGGGGGCTGGCCGGGGCCGGCGAGGGCGCCTGGTACGTGGTGGACAAGGACCCCCGCGCCAACGTCCTCTACGTCGCCCAGGGCCACGAGCACCCGCGCCTGATGGCGCGCGCGGTCGTCGCCTCGGGGGCGAGCTGGGTCGCGGGACGCCCGCCGCCCCTCCCCTGGCGCGGGCACGCGCGCATCCGCCACCGCCACCGCGAGGCGGCCTGCCGCGTCGAGGACCTCGGCGGCGGGCGCCTGCGCGTCGCCTTCGACGAGCCGCAGCGTGCCCCCGCCCCCGGCCAGTACGTGGTCCTCTACGAGGGCGAGCGCTGCCTGGGCGGCGCGGTCATCGACGCCTGCGAGACCCTCGGCTGAAGCGGAGGACGGCCGACGGGGTGCTGCAGACTGGAGGCTGTAACCTGCAACCTGGCTCTGTGGGAACGGCATCCTGCCGTGACCGCTTGGGGAAGTGAACGGGAGACGGGTTGCGGGAGACGGGTGACCGTACACCGTAGCCTGTACGCTGTAACCCGCCTGCGGAAAAGGCCGCGCGCGGAGCGCGCACCGACCCTCGCCTCCCGACCCCCGTCTCCCGCCACTCTCACAGGAGAGGTTACGGGAGACGGGTGGCGGGAGACGGGTGACCGTACACCGTAGCCTGTACGCTGTAACCCGCCTGCGGAAAAGGCCGCGCGCGGAGCGCGCACC
>WGBS01000162.1 GCA_015494165.1 Gammaproteobacteria bacterium
GCCTCGCCGAGCGCGAGCGCCGCCGCGAGGCGCAGGCCCGCGCGCTCGCGCGCAAGGCAGAGGCCGAGCGCCGCCGCCTCGAGCGGCTGCGGCGCGAACGCGAGCGGGCCGAGCGGCAGCGGCGCGCGCAGCTCGCCGCCCTCGAGCAGCGGCGCCGCGAGGAGCAGGCGCGGCTGGAGCGCCTGCGCAAGGCGCGGGAGGCCGAGGAACGCAGGCTGAAGGCGCTCGCCGAGAAGCGCCGCGCCGAGGCCGAGCGGCGCCGCAGGGCCGAGGAGGCGGCACGGCGCCGTGCCGAGGCGGAGCGCCGGCGCAAGGCGGAGGAGGCCCGCCGCAGGGCCGAGGCGGAACGGCGCCGCAAGGCCGAGGAGGCGCGCCGCAGGGCGGAGGCCGAGCGCCGCCGCAGGGAGGAGGCGGCGCGCCGCCGCGCCGAGGCCGAGCGCGAGCTGCGCGAGCGGCTGGAGGCGGAGGCGCGCGCGCGCGCGCGGGAGCTCGCGGCGCTGCGGGCGCGCTACGAGGCGCTCATCCGCCAGAAGGTGCAGCGCCGCTGGATCAAGCCGCCGGGGGCGCGCAAGGGCGAGACCTGCGAGGTGCGCGTGCGCCAGACGCCGGGCGGGGAGGTGCTGACGGTCGAGGTGCTGCGCTGCACGGGCTCGGCGGCGCTGCGGCGCTCGGTGGAGGCGGCGGTCTACCGCGCCTCGCCGCTGCCGCCGCCGCCGGACCCCGAGCTCTTCGAGCGCGAGATCGAGTTCACGTTCCGTGTGGAGGAATGAGCGGGTGAGGACCAGGATCCGGGGCAGGGGGGCGGCCGCGGCCGTGCTGCTCGCCGCGGCGCTCGCGGCGGCGCTGCCCGCGCGGGCGGTGCTGCGCATCGAGATCACCCAGGGCGTGGAGGGCGCCTACCCGATCGCCGTGGTCTCCTTCGGCTGGCGCGGGCCCGGCGCGCCCCCCGAGGACGTCGCGGCCATCGTCGCCCGCGACCTGCATCTTTCGGGCCGCTTCCAGCTCCTGCCGGAGCGCGAGATGCCGGCGCGGCCAAGCCACGCCGACGAGGTGGCCTTCCCGGCCTGGCGCGCGCTCGGGCTCGACGCCCTCGTGGTGGGGCGCCTGGAGGCGGCCGGGCCCGACGCCTACGTCGTGCAGTTCCAGCTCCTCGACGTCTACCAGCGCCGCCAGCTCCTGGGCTACCGCATCCCGGCGCGGCGCGGCCAGCTCCGGCGCGTCGCGCACCGCATCGCCGACCTCGTCTACGAGAAGCTCACGGGCGAGCGCGGCGCCTTCGACACGCAGGTCGCCTACGTCTCGGTCGAGCGCGCGGCGGACGGCAAGCGCACCTACCGCCTGGTGGTGGCGGATTCCGACGGCGCGCGCCCGCGGGCGCTCGTCACCTCGCGCGCGCCGCTGCTCTCGCCGGCGTGGTCGCCGGACGGGCGTCGCATCGCCTACGTCTCCTTCGAGAGCGGGCGGCCCGAGGTCTACGTGCAGGAGCTCGCGAGCGGCACCCGCCGGCGCGTGGCCGCCTTCCGCGGCCACAACGGCGCGCCCGCCTTCTCGCCGGACGGACGCAGGCTCGCGCTCTCGCTCTCGCGCGACGGCAACCCCGAGATCTACGTCCTCGACCTGGCCGGCGGCGGCCTGCGGCGCCTCACGCACGACCCCGCCATCGACACCGAGCCCACGTGGTCGCCGGACGGGCGCTGGATCGCCTTCACCTCGGACCGCGGCGGCTCGCCGCAGGTCTACCGCGTGCCGGCCGCGGGCGGCCGCGTCGAGCGCCTGACCTTCGAGGGCCCCTACAACGCCCGCCCGGTCTATGCGCCCGACGGCAGGAGCCTCGCGCTCGTGCACGGCGCGCGCGGGCGCTACCGCATCGCGGTGCTGGAACTCGCGAGCGGCACGCTGCAGGTGCTGACCGACGGGCGCCTCGACGAGTCGCCGAGCTTCGCGCCCAACGGGCGCATGATCCTCTACGCGACGCGCGGGCCGGACGGGCGCGGCGTGCTGGCGGCGGTCTCCGCAGACGGCGCCGTGCGCCAGCGGCTGGTGCTGCAGGAGGGCGAGGTGCGCGAGCCCGCATGGGGCCCGTTCCGCACGGACGGCGCCGCCGGACGCTGAGGTGGCCGGCGGCCCCACGGACCGAGAACCGGGAGGAAGAGCGATGAGCCGAACGATGCGCTGGACGACCTTGGTGGTGCTGGGGCTGGTGCTGGCCGGCTGCGGCACGATGGGCAAGCGCGGCCCCGAGCAGGCGCCGCCGGTGGAGGAGCGCGGCGCCGAGGCCGCCGTGCCGCCCGCGCAGGAGGGTGCCGCGGGGGCGGCGGCCGGGGCCGAGGCGAGCGGCGTGGCCGGCGAGGGCGCCCTCGCCATGGACCCGCTCAAGGACCCCTCGAGCCCGCTCGCGCAGCGCACGGTCTACTTCGACTTCGACAGCGCCGTGGTCAAGCCCGAGTTCCAGGAGATGCTCAAGGCGCACGCGGCCTACCTCGTGGATCATCCCGAGCGGCGCCTCATCCTCGAGGGCCACACGGACGAGCGCGGCACGCGCGAGTACAATCTCGGGCTCGGCGAGCGCCGCGCCCAGGCCGTCAAGCGGGCGCTGGTGCTGCTGGGGGTGCCGGCCGAGCGCATCGAGACCGTGAGCTACGGCGAGGAGCGGCCGGCGGCCGAGGGCCACGACGAGAGCGCCTGGCGGCTCAACCGCCGGGTGGAGCTCGTCTATCCGGAGGGCTGAGCCTTGGGGAAGGCAGCCTGGGCGGTGGGAACGGCGGCGCTGGCGGCCGCCGCGCTGGCGCGGGCGGCGCCGCCGCCAGCGCCAGCGGGTGATGCCGCGCTGGAGCGGCGCGTGGCGCGCCTCGAGCGCATGGTGGAGGCGCAGCCGCTGCTCGAGCTCATGGGGCGCCTCGACCGCCTCGACGAGCAGGTGCGCGCCCTGCGCGGCGAGGTCGAGGCCCTGCGGCATGAGCTCGAGGGCCTGCGGCGGCGCCAGCGCGAGCTCTACCTCGACACCGACCGAAGGCTCCGCGACCTTGAGGCCGCGGCGCCCGCCGTCGCCGCCGCGCGCCCGGCGACGCCCGCGCCGAAGGCTCCCGTGGCGCCGGCCGCGCCGGCTCCGGGCGCCGTGCCGCCCGCGGCGGCGAAACCCGCCGCCGGGCCGCCCGCCGCTGCGCCCGCGCCGGTGGTGGACGAGGCCGCCGCCCGCCAGGCCTATCGCAAGGCCTTCCGCCTGCTGCGCGAGGGCCGCTACGAGGCTGCCGCCAAGGCCTTCCGCGAGTTCCTCGCGAAGTACCCGCGCAGCGAATACGCCGATAACGCCCAGTACTGGCTCGGCGAGGCCTACTACGTCTCGCGGCGCTTCCCGGAGGCGCTCGAGGCCTTCCGCGCGGTGCTGGAACGCTACCCGCGCTCGCCGAAGGTGGCCGACGCCCTCCTCAAGATCGGCTACGTGCACTACGAGCTGCGCCAGTGGAAGGAGGCGCGCGAGGCGCTGGAGCAGGTGCGCCGGCGCTTCCCGGGCTCGAGCGCCGCGCGGCTCGCCGAGCGCCGCCTCGAGCGCATGCGCAAGGAGGGCCACTGAGGCGCCGCGGGCGCCGTTGTGCCCCCCGAGAATGTGGGAGCGCCTTCCAGGCGCGATTCCTCGGCTCAGCATGGTCGCGGCAAGATGCCGCTCCCACAGGCCGGGTTACAGGTTACAGGTTGCAGGCTGCGGTTTACAGTGGCCTGTACACCGTCGCCCGTCTCCCGTGACCCGCCTCCCGTGCATTCCCACAGGCCGGGTTACAGGTTGCGGGTTACGGTTTACGGTGGGCTGTACACCGTGCCCCGTCACCCGTCTCCCGCAACCCGTCTCCCGTAACTCTCACTGCAACCTGCCCACTGCCTACTGTCCGCCGCTTTCGGGTGTAGGATGGAGCGGAGGCCGGCCGTGCGGGGCCGGCAGGAACGAGAGCCGTGAGCGCGAGCCCTTCCGCAGCCGCGGCTGCCTCGACGGAGGCGGCGCGCGTGCGCGTGACCGAGATCTTCCTCTCCATCCAGGGCGAGTCCCTCACACAGGGGCTGCCCACGGTCTTCGTGCGCCTGACGGGCTGCCCCCTGCGCTGCCGCTACTGCGACACCGCCTATGCCTTCAGCGGGGGGCGCACGATGGGCGTCGGCGAGGTGCTGGCGGAGGTCGCCGCGGCCGGCGTGCGCCACGTGACGGTGACGGGCGGCGAGCCGCTCGCCCAGCGCGGCGCGCTCGAGCTGCTGCGCCGCCTGTGCGACGCCGGCCACGAGGTCTCGCTCGAGACCAGCGGCGCCCTCGACGTCGCGCCTGTCGACCCGCGCGTCGTCAAGGTCATGGACATCAAGGCCCCGGGCTCCGGCGAGGCGCACCGCAACCGCTGGGAGAACCTCGCCCACCTCGGCCCGCGCGACCAGGTCAAGATCGTCGTGCGCGATCGCGCCGACTACGAGTGGGCGCGCGCCGTGATCCGCGCGCACGGCCTCGCCGGGCGCTGGCCGGTGCTGCTCTCGCCGAGCCACGGCGAGCTCGAGCCGCGCGTGCTGGCCGAGTGGATCCTCGCCGACCGCCTGCCCGTGCGGCTGCAGGTCCAGCTCCACAAGCTGCTGTGGGGCGACGTGCCGGGGCGCTGAGCGATGGCCGGGAAGCGCAGGGCCGTGGTGCTGCTCTCGGGCGGGCTCGACTCCGCGACCGCGCTCGCCGTCGCCCGCGACGAGGGCTTCGCGTGCCACGCCCTCAGCGTCGCCTACGGCCAGCGCCACAGCGCCGAGCACAAGGTGGTCGAGGTGCGCCTCGACGCCATCGGCGGCTCCGCCCTCACCGACCCCTCCATCCCCGTGCCCGAGGCGCCGACGAGCGGCATCCCCGTCACCTACGTCCCGGCGCGCAACACGCTGCTGCTCGCCCTCGCCCTCGGCTGGGCCGAGGTCCTCGGCGCCTGGGACATCTTCGTGGGCGTCAACGCCGTCGACTACTCCGGCTATCCCGACTGCCGGCCCGCCTTCGTCGAGGCCTTCGAGCGCCTCGCCAACGTCGCCACGAAAGCGGCCGTGGAGGGACATGGGCGCTTCCGCGTCCACGCCCCCCTCATCCGCCTCACCAAGGCCGAGATCATCCGCCTCGGCCACCGCCTCGGGGTCGACTACGGGCTCACGGTCTCCTGCTACCAGGCCGACGCCGCGGGGCGCGCCTGCGGGCGCTGCGACGCCTGCCGCCTGCGGCGCGAGGGCTTCGCCGCGGCCGGCGTCCCGGACCCGACCCCCTACCTCGAGCGGGCTTGACCTGAACCCGGCTCCAGCCCTTATCCACAGGGGCGTCGCGGTGGCCGGGCGCGTCCGGCGGGGAATATAATCGTCGGCCCGCCCGTCCAGACGGGGGAACGGGCGTGTGCGGGGCGTGGCCGGCCACGGGCCGGGCCGCGGCCGCGCGGCGCCGGGGGAGACACGTCATGGAGATCACCACCAAGATCCTGCTGCTGGGCTTCGGGATCGCCGCCGTCATGGGGGCGGTCGTCAACAAGACCAACTTCTGCACCATGGGCGCGGTCTCGGACTGGGTCAACATGGGGGACACCGGGCGCTTCCGCGCCTGGGTCTTCGCCATGGCCGTGGCCATCACCGGCGTGCTCGTGATGCAGCTCGCGGGTGTCGTGGACGCGCGGCTCGCCGTCTCCGGCGAGGAGGCCTTCCCGCCCTACCGCACGCCCATGTTCGCCTGGCCGCGCTACATCCTGGGCGGCCTGCTGTTCGGCATCGGCATGACGCTCGGCTCCGGCTGCGGCAACAAGACGCTGGTGCGCATCGGCGGTGGCAACCTCAAGTCCGTCGTCGTGCTGCTCATGATGGGCTTCGGCGCCTACCTCATGATGTTCACCAACTTCATGGGCGTGGTCTTCCTGCCCTGGATGCAGCCGCTGTTCGTCGACCTCTCGGCCTACGACATCGCGAGCCAGGGCATCGGCGACCTCCTCGCCGGCCCCTTCGGGGCCGAGGCCGGCACGACGGTGCGCTACGTCGCCGGTGCGCTGCTGGTGCTGGCGCTGCTGGCGTGGGCCTTCCGCTCCGCCGACTTCCGCGGCCGCTTCGACAACATCCTCGGCGGCGGGGTGGTCGGCCTCGCCGTGGTGGGCGGCTGGTACGTGACGGCCGGCCCGCTGGGGCGCACCTGGCTCGAGGAGGTCGAGTTCATGGACGAGCCGCCGCTGCACGCCGCAGCCCAGTCCTACACCTT
>WGBS01000163.1 GCA_015494165.1 Gammaproteobacteria bacterium
CGAAAAGCGGGGAGTCTCAACGATGATGAAGCGCACGGCTCGTCGAACCCTTCTCGCCTCGGCGGTCGCGGCGGCCCTGACGGCACCGGCCGCCCACGCCACGGTGGGCTATTTCCAGCACGGCTACGGGGACCGCGCCAAGGCCATGGGCGGCGCGGGCATCGCCTATCCGCAGGACGCCATCGCCGCCGCCACGAACCCGGCCGGCATGGTCCTGGTCGGCGACCGCATGGACTTCGGTGTCGGCGTGTTCCGCCCGGTCCGCGACGCAACCGTCAGTGGGAACAGCCATCCGTTGCTCGGCACGGCCAACAATGGCTCTTACGATCTCAATAATGACCAGAACTTTCCCCTGGCTCACTTCGGCTACAACCGCATGATGAGCCCGAACCTCTCGTTCGGCGTCAGCATCTACGGCAACGGCGGCATGAACACCTCCTATGAGGGCAAGTCGATCCCGCTCTTCGCTGGCTCCACAGGCGTTGCCCAGGGTGTGGATCTGGCCCAACTCTTCGTGGCGCCGACGGTGGCCTGGAAGTTCAACGACCGGCACGCGTTCGGGCTGTCCCTCGTGCTGGCTTACCAGCGCTTCAAAGCCAACGGCCTTGCAGGGTTTCGTGATGGGGACGCGAACGGAGTTCCTGACAATATTTTTACGATTGACAACACGAAGCTTACGAACAACGGCTATGACACTTCGACCGGTGCGGGGGTGAGGATCGGCTGGATCGGGCAGCTCACGCCGCGCGTGAGCATGGGGCTGACCTACGCCAGCAAGACCTTCATGTCGAAGTTCGACAAGTACAAGGGCCTGTTCGCGGAGGGCGGCGACTTCGACATCCCGGCGAACTACGGCATCGGCTTCGCCTTCAAGGCGACCGAGCGCACGACTATCGCTCTCGACGTGATGCGCATCCTCTACAGCGGCGTCAATTCTGTGGGCAACCCGGGTCCGGCCAGCGTCAGCGATGCTCAAACACGCAGGCTTGGGCAAAGCGATGGCATGGGTTTCGGCTGGGACGACGTGACGGCCGTGAAGCTTGGTGTGGCGCACCAGTATAGCGGCCGCCTGACGCTGCGGGCGGGCTTCACCTACAACACCCAGCCGATCCCTTCCTCGGAGGTGATGTTCAACTCGCTCGCACCGGGTGTCATCCAGAAGCACCTGACGTTTGGGGCGACGTGGAAGCTCAACAACGGGGGCGAGCTCACCGTATCGTACTTCCACGCGTTCGAAGAGGACGTGAGCGGCAATTGGCCGGCCACCTTCGGCGGCGGCAGGGAAACGCTGTCGATGTACCAGGACGCCATCGGCATCTCCTACGGCATGCCGATCAAGTGAGCATGCCTCGCGAGGAGATGCCTGACGTGGCATGAGGGCAGGGGAGGCCATCGCCGATGGCCTCCCCTTTTTTCTCCGCGCCGGCCGGCGCCGGCCGGCCAACGATTCCGCGAGGAGGCAGTGAGCGCATGAGCACTCCGGACGGCACCATCCTTCACCTTCGGAACCGGGAGGCCGCGCGCGGCTGGACGGCGCGCCTCGCGGCCTGGGTAGCCGCGGCGGCGCTGCTCGCCGGAGCGCAGGCGGCCGCGGCGGCGACGCTCCTCAAGCCCTTCGTCCTGGCCTACCGTGGCCCCGGCACCATCGAGGCCAAGGTCGAGGAGGCGAAGGCCAAGCTGCGCAAGGCGGGCTTCCGCATCGTGGCCGACTACGAGCCGTACGAGAACGCGCACGTGGTCGTCTTCACGAGCGAGCGCCTGCTGCGCGCGGTGGCGAAGCAGAAGTGGGGCGGCTTCGCCGCGCCGCAGCGCGTCGGCGTCGTCAAGGTCGGCGACGAGGTCCAGGTGCACTACGTCAACCCGGTCTACATGGCGCACGCCTACCGTTTCAAGGGCGACGACCTCTCCTGGCTGCGCCGGCAGATCGAGGGGGCGCTGGGCGCGATCCAGGACTTCGGCGCGCGCGGCCTGACGCCGCGGAAGCTGCGCAAGTACCACTACACCTTCGGCATGGAGTACTTCGACGACCCCTACGACCTCGGCCGCTACGGCAGCTACCGCGCCGCGGTGCAGCGCGTGGAGAAAGGGCTCGCCGAGGGAAAGGCGGGGGTGACCAAGGTCTACCGCATCGATATTCCGGGCAAGCAGGAGACCGTCTTCGGCGTTGCGCGGCACGCGCCCTCGCCGAAGGAGAAGTACATGGACGACAAGTTCATCATGCACGACACGGTCGAGGTCAAGCCGGAGCTCAAGACCGTGGCCTATCTGCCCTACGAGATCCTGGTCACGGGCGACCGCGTGATCGCGCTCCACATGCGCTTCCGCATGGCGGTCTTCCATCCGGACTTCCGCATGATGGGCAAGTACAGCTTCATGACGCTGATGCCGAGCCCGGCGGCCATCGAGAAGGCCTTCAAGAAGACGCTCGGCGTGGAGGAAGAGGAGGAGGAGTTCTGACGGGGGATGGTCTTGCCCCTGGGGACGTGGTCCTCGATGAGGATGCCCCGGCGGGATGCCGGGGCTTTTTTGTTTCCGGGCGCCGGACGTTAGGTGTCGGGCAGCAGGCATGGGCGGGCCACGGGTGCGGTGCGCGGCATGCGGTGGTCCGGCGATCTGCCCGCCAGAGACGGGAGACGGGGATCGGGAGGCGAGGGTCGGCGCACCCTTCGGGTGCGGCCGAGCGGTCTTTCCCGTCTCCCGTCTCCCGTCTCCCGTACACTACGTCTAGCCGGACACTGGCGGAGAATATAAGAGAACGCTAATATTTTGCTCCCGCCCCGGGAGCGCAGGGAGGAGGAGCACCATGGGCCGCACCATCCTGCTGGCAGCGCTGGCGGCCGCCTGGACGGCGCAGGCCGTGGTCGCCGCGGCGCCGCGCCTGGAGACGGCCGCGGCGGCGCGCGAGCGGGTGCCGGTCGAGCACCGCTACGACGGCGTCGTCGAGGCCGTGAGCCGCTCCACGGTGGCGGCCCAGGTCACCGGGCGCGTCGAGGCCATCTACTTCGACGTCGACGACTACGTCCCCAAGGGGGCGGTGATCCTGCGTTTCCGCGACCGCGAGTTCCGCGCCCGCGTGGCGCAGGCGCGTGCCGCGCTGCGCGAGGCCGAGGCGCGGGTGGCGCAGGCGCGCGCCGAGCACGAGCGCGTGCGGCGCATCTACGCGCGGCGGCTGGTGTCGAAGTCCGTCATGGACAAGGCGACGGCCGAGCTCAAGGCCGCCGAGGCGCGTCTCGAGGCCGCCCGCGCCCGGCTGGCCGAGGCCGAGGAGCAGCTCGCGAACACGGTGGTGCGCGCGCCCTACGCCGGCATCGTCGTCGAGCGCCACGTGGAGGTGGGCGAGACCGCGCGCGTGGGCCAGCCGCTCATGACGGGGCTGTCGCTCGAGCGCCTGCGCGTGACGGCGCACGTGCCGCAGTCCCTGATGCCGGCGCTGCGCGCGGGCGAGGCGCGGGCGCGGGTGCTGCTCGACGGGCGCGCGCCGCTGGTGCCCGTGCGCACCACGCTCTTCCCCTACGCCGACACCCGCAGCCACAGCTTCCGCGTGCGCCTGGAGCTGCCGCCGGGCGACCACGGCCTCTATCCGGGCATGTGGGTGCGCGTGGCGCTGCGCCACGGCGAGCGCGAGGCGCTCGTGGTGCCCGCGCGCGCGGTCGTGCACCGCAGCGAGGTGACGGCCGTCTACGTCGTCGACGGCAAGGGGCGGCTCCACATGCGCCAGGTGCGCCTCGGGCGGGAGCTGGGTGGCGGCCGCGTGGAGGTGCTGGCCGGCCTCGCCGCCGGAGAGCGCGTCGCCCTCGACCCGGTCGCCGCCGCCGCGCGCCTCAAGGCCGGCCGGGAGGGCGGCCGGTGAGCGCGGCGGAGCGGCGCCTGGGCGTCTCGGGGCGCATCGCGGCCTTCTTCCAGGACAACCAGCTCACCCCGCTCATCGCCCTCGTCGGGCTGCTGCTGGGGCTGCTCGCGGTGCTCATCACGCCGCGCGAGGAGGAGCCCCAGATCAACGTCACCTTCGCCAACGTGTTCATCCCCTTCCCGGGCGCGACGGCGCAGGAGGTCGAGCACCTGGTGGCCACGCCCGCCGAGCAGGTGCTCTCCGAGATCAAGGGCATCAAGCACGTCTACTCCATGTCGCGGCCGGGGATGGCGGTGCTCACTGTGCAGTTCCGCGTCGGCGAGGACCGCACGCGCGCCATCGTGCGGCTCTACAACAAGCTGTTCTCGAAGCGCGACTGGCTGCCGCCCAACCTGGGCGTGGGCGAGCCCATCATCCGGCCGATGGGCATCGACGACGTGCCCATCGTCACGCTGACGCTGTGGACCGAGGACCCGGCGCGCGGGGCGCACGAGCTCGCCCAGGTCGCCCATGCCATCGAGGCCGAGCTCAAGCGCGTGCCGGGCACGCGCGACATCTACACCATCGGCGCCCCGGACCGCGTGGTGCACGTGCTGCTCGACCCGGCGCGGCTCGCGGCCCACGGCCTCGGCCTGGAGGCGCTGCGCCGCGCGCTGGTGGCGGCCAACGCCTCGCGCGACGCCGGCGCCCTCGTCGGCGACGGCGAGGAGGTGCCGGTGCAGGCCGGCGCCTTCCTCACGACGCCGGAGGAGGTGGGCGACCTGGTGGTGGGCGTGCACGAGGGCGCGCCGGTCTATCTCCGCGACGTGGCCGAGATCCGCTTCGGGCCGGACCAGCCCGAGCAGTACGTGTGGCTCGGCACGGGGCCGGGGGCGGCGCGCAAGGGTCTGCCGCCGCCGGGGCGCACCTATCCCGCGGTGACCATCGCCGTCGCCAAGAAGCCCGGGACCAACGCGGTCGACATCGCCGAGGCCGTGATCGAGCGCTTCCGGGCGCTCGAGGGCATCTTCGTGCCCGAGGGCGTGCGCGCCACGGTGACGCGCAACTACGGCGTCACCGCCGACGACAAGGCGCGCACCCTCATCCACAAGCTCATCTTCGCCACCGCCACCGTGGTGCTGCTGGTGCTCGTGGCGCTCGGCTGGCGCGAGGCGGTGATCGTCGGCGCGGCGGTGGTGATCACGCTCGCGGTGACGCTCTTCGCCTCCTGGGCCTGGGGCTTCACGCTCAACCGCGTCTCGCTCTTCGCGCTGATCTTCTCCATCGGCATCCTGGTCGACGACGCCATCGTGGTCGTCGAGAACATCCACCGCCACCGCACCCTCTCCACCGGGAGGCTCTCGGAGATCATCCCCTGGGCGGTGGACGAGGTCGGCGGGCCGACCATCCTCGCCACCTTCACCGTCATCGCCGCGCTGGTGCCCATGGCCTTCGTCACGGGCCTCATGGGCCCCTACATGAGCCCCATCCCCATCAACGCCAGCACCGGGATGCTCATCTCGCTGGCGGTCGCCTTCGTGGTGACGCCGTGGCTCACCGGGCGGCTGCTCGCGCGCGCGCGGCATCACCATCACCACCCGGGCGAGGAGGAGGGCGGGCGCCTGCTGGCGCTCTACCAGCGCCTCATCGGGCCCTTCCTGGACGAGCGCCGCGGGACGCGCCGGCGCTGGCTGATGCTGGCGGCCATGCTCGCGCTCATCGGCGGCGCCGTCTCGCTCGCCGCCTTCCAGGCGGTGATCCTCAAGATGCTGCCCTTCGACAACAAGTCCGAGTTCCAGGTGGTGGTGGACATGCCCGAGGGGAGCACCGTCGAGGACACGGCGCGCGTGCTGGCCGAGCTCGGCGAATACCTCGCCACCGTGCCGGAGGTGACGGACTACCAGGCCTACGCGGGCACCGCGGCGCCCATCAACTTCAACGGCCTCGTGCGCCAGTACTACCTGCGCCGGGGCGCGAACGTGGGCGACCTCCAGGTCAACCTGGTCGACAAGCGCGAGCGCGAGCGCAAGAGCCACGAGATCGCGCTCGCCGTGCGCGGGCCGCTGCAGGAGATCGGCCGCCGCCACGGCGCCAACGTCAAGATCGTCGAGGTGCCGCCGGGGCCGCCGGTGCTCTCGCCGCTGGTGGCCGAGGTCTACGGGCTGGACTACGAGGGCCAGGTGCGCGTCGCCCAGCGTCTGCGCGAGATCTTCGCAGAGACCCCGGACGTGGTCGACGTCGACACCAGCGTCGAGGCGCCCTCGCGGCGCTACATCCTGCACGTGGACCGCCGGCGCGCGGCGCTGCTCGGCGTCGACCAGGCGGCCGTGGCGGAGCTGGTCGCGGCGGCGGTGCGCGGCGCCGACCTCACCTACCTGCACGGGCGCGGGGTCAAGTACCCCATCCCCGTGCGCGTGGAGCTTCCGGTGGCCGAGAAGGCCGACATCGAGCGCGTGCTGGCGCTCAAGGTCCCCGCGCGCACGGGGGCGCTGGTGCCGCTCGCCGACATCGTCCACGTGGAGGAGGCGCGGCGCGAGCAGACGATCTACCACAAGGACCTGCTGCCGGTGGTCTTCGTCGTCGGCGACGTCGCGGGCCGCACCGACAGCCCTCTCTACGGCATGTTCCGCATCTTCGCGCGGCTGCGCCACGAGCCCGTCGCCGGCGGCGAGCCGCTGCGCCAGTTCCTGATCAGCGCCCCCGACAACCCCTACCGCTACAGCATCAAGTGGGACGGCGAATGGCAGGTCACCTACGAGACCTTCCGGGACATGGGGCTCGCCTACTCGGTGGGGCTGGTGCTGATCTACCTGCTGGTGGTGGCGCAGTTCCGCTCCTACCTGGTGCCGCTCGTGATCATGGCGCCCATCCCCCTCACCATCGTCGGCGTCATGCCGGGCCACGCGCTGCTGGGCGCCAAGTTCACCGCGACGTCGATGATCGGCATGATCGCGCTCGCCGGCATCATCGTGCGCAACTCCATCCTGCTGGTCGACTTCGTCAACGACCATGTCGCGCGCGGGATGCATCTGCGCGAGGCCGTGATCCGCTCGGCGGCGGTGCGCACACGGCCCATCGTGCTCACGGCGCTCGCGGCCATGCTGGGGGCGCTGTTCATCCTCGACGACCCCATCTTCCGCGGGCTGGCGATCTCGCTCATCTTCGGCATCTTCGTCTCGACGCTCCTGACGCTGGTGGTGATCCCGGTCGGCTACTACGCCCTCATGCACCGCCGGCTCGCCGCCTGAGGCCCGTCGGCCGCGCCTGCGCCGCACGGGCCGCGGCCGC
The DNA here is from genome assembly GCA_015494165.1 of Gammaproteobacteria bacterium. GTDB lineage: Bacteria > Pseudomonadota > Gammaproteobacteria > S144-34 > S144-34 > S144-34. Next base: position 7,118 of record WGBS01000163.1, read on the forward strand.
GGCGGCGCGGCTGGTGGGGGCCGGCGGAAGCTGCTAACATGCGGGCGGCATTAGCTGCGTTTATGGGCGGGGGAGGCCAGATTCTCCTTATGACCCCGCGCCGGGGAGGGTAAAGGCATGGCCGACCGGCGGCTGCAGGTCTTCCACACGGTGGCACGCCTGCTGAGCTTCACCAAGGCGGCCGAGGAGCTGCACATGACGCAGCCGGCGGTCACTTTCCAGGTGCGCCAGCTCGAGGAGTACTACAACACCCGCCTGTTCGACCGCACCCACAACCGCATCAGCCTGACCGAAGCGGGCAAGCTGGTCTACCGCTACGCCGACCGCATCTTCCAGCTCTACGCCGAGATGGACGACGCGGTGCGCGAGATCACGGGCCAGATCAGCGGCACGGTCGTCATCGGCGCCAGCACCACCATCGCCGAGTACATGCTCCCCTCGCTGCTCGGCGACTTCAAGGCGCGCTACCCCGAGGTCAACATTCACCTCAAGGTCTCCAACACCGAGGGGATCGTGAGCATGGTGGAGAACAACGTCATCGACCTCGGCGTGGTCGAGGCGCCGGTGGGCAACAAGAGCCTCGTGGTGGAGACCTGCCGCATGGACGAGCTGGTGGTGATCGTCCCGCCCGGCCACCCGCTCGCCGGGCGCGAGGCGGTGCGCGCCGAGGAGCTCACGGACTACCCCTTCATCTGCCGCGAGGAAGGCTCGGGCACGCGCGAGGTGATCGGCGAGTACATGCAGCGCACCGGCGCCTCGCCCGGAGACATGAACGTGTGCATGGAGCTCGGCAGCCCCGAGGCCATCAAGGGCGCGGTGGAGGCCGGCATGGGCATCTCCATCATGTCGCGCGCGACCATCGGCAAGGAGCTGCAGCTCGGCACGCTGGTGGCCGTGCCGCTCGATCCGCCGCTGGAGCGGCCCTTCTCCTTCGTGCACCAGAAGCACAAGTTCCGCATGCGCGCCATGGAGGAGCTGCTCAAGTTCGCCCGCAGCTACTGCCGCGCGCAGGAGGCCGCGCGCCGCGGCGCCGCGGCGGGGGCCGCGGAAGGCTGAGCCCGCCCGCGCCGGCGATGGCGGAGGCCCGACGGTGCACGTGAGGAAGGGTCCGCGCGGCGAGCGCCGCCTGCTCGAGCTCTACCGCGCCCTCGACGGGGGCGGGCGCGAGACCCTGCTCGCCTTCGCCGAGTTCCTCGCCCAGCGCGCGGCGGGGGCGTCCCCGGAGCCGGACGAGCCGCCCGGGCCGGAGCCCGAGCCCGAGCCCATCCCGCGCCCCGAGGGCGAGACCGTCGTCGCCGCCATCAAGCGCCTGTCGCGCACCTATCCCATGCTCGACAAGGGGCGCATGCTGGGCGAGACCTCGGCGCTGGTGGCGCAGCACGTCATGCAGGGCCGGCCCGCGGCCGAGGTCATCGACGAGCTCGAGGCGCTGTTCCGCGCCCATTACGAGCGCATGCGGGGCGGCTGAGGGCGCTTGCCCGCGCCGCGCCGCGCCGCGTACCCTTGCGGCCCATGGACGTGCTGCGCCGCTGGCTCGAGCGCCAGCTCTCCAACCCGCAGGTGGTGATGCTCGCCCTGCTTCTGGTGGTGGGCTTCTCCGTCGTGCTGCTCATGGGCGACATGCTGGCGCCCGTGCTGGCGGCGGTCGTCATCGCCTACCTGCTCGAGGGCGTGGTGGGCCCGCTGGAGCGCCGCGGCGTGCCGCGCCTGCTCGCCACCGCCGTGGTCTTCCTCGCCTTCATGGCCTTCCTGCTGTTCCTCGTCTTCGGGCTGGCGCCGCTCATCTCGCGCCAGGTCACCCAGCTCGTGCAGCAGCTCCCGGGCATGATCGCCTCCGGTCAGGCGGTGCTCGAGCGCCTGCCGGAGCGCTACCCGCAGTTCGTCACGCAGGAGCAGGTGCAGGCGCTGATCGAGGCGGTGCGGGCCGAGGTGGCGGGGCTGGGCCAGGAGGTGCTCTCGCGCTCGGTGACCTCCGTGATCGGCATCGCCACCTTCGTCGTCTACGTGGTGCTGGTGCCGATCCTGGTCTTCTTCATGCTCAAGGACAAGGCGCGCATCCTCGCCTGGTTCGACCGCTACCTCCCGCGCGAGCGCGACCTTGCCGTGCGCGTCTGGCGCGAGGTGGACCAGCAGATCGGCAACTACATCCGCGGCAAGTTCTGGGAGATCCTAATCGTCTGGGGCGTCACCTTCGTCACCTTCAAGCTGCTGGGCCTGCAGTTCGCGATGCTGCTCTCCCTCATCGTCGGCGTCTCGGTGATCATCCCCTTCATCGGCGCCGTGGCGGCCACGGTGCCGGTCGCCCTCGTCGCCTACTTCCAGTGGGGCTGGAGCAGCGAGTTCGCCTGGCTCATGGTCGCCTACACGGTCATCCAGATGCTCGACGGCAACGTGCTGGTGCCGCTGCTCTTCTCGGAGGCCGTGGACCTGCACCCGGTGGCCATCATCGTCGCCGTGCTCTTCTTCGGCGGCCTGTGGGGCTTCTGGGGGGTGTTCTTCGCCATCCCGCTGGCGGTGCTGGTCAAGGCGGTGCTCAATGCCCTGCCCGGCCCGGGGGAGGAGGAGCAGCAGGAGGGAGAAGAGGCCGCGCCGCCCGCCGCCGAGGGCGGGGAGGGTGCGCCCGCGGAGGAGGTCAGCCGAGCGCCTTGAGGGCCTCGAGCACCTCCTCGGCGTGCCCGTCCACCTTGACCTTGCGCCACTCGCGCCGCAGCACGCCGTCGGCGTCGATCAGGAAGGTGCTGCGCTCGATGCCGCGCACCTTGCGCCCGTACATGTTCTTCTCGCGGATGACGTCGAACAGGCGGCAGACGCGCTCGTCCTCGTCCGAGAGCAGCTCGAAGGGCAGGCCGAGGCGCTCCTTGAAGCGCTCGTGCGAGCGCACGCTGTCGCGGGAGACGCCGAGGATCACCGCCTTGCGGCGCCGGAAGCGCGGATGGAGGTCGCGGAAGTCTTCCGCCTCGCGCGTGCAGCCCGGCGTGGCGTCCTTCGGGTAGAAGTAGAGCACCACGGGCCGGCCGCGCAGGGCCGAGAGCCGCACGGTGCCGCCGCCCGTGGCCGGGAGCTCGAAGTCCGGCACCTCCTTCCCGACCGTGACCTTGCGCGTGCCTGCCACGGCTGCCTCTTTCCTATTTCACCGGTTCGAGGACGGCGTCCAGGTTGAGCTCGTCGCAGAAGTCCATGAACTCCTCGCGCAGCGAGGCGATGTGGACGTTGGCGGGGACGTTGACCGTCATGTGCACCGAGAACATGGGCGTGCCGGTGTGGGCCGCCGCGTAGGTCGCGGTGCTGAGCTCCTCGATGTTGATGTCGCGGCTGGAGAAGAACTCCGCCAGGTGGTGGACGATGCCCGGGTGGTCGAGGGCGACGACGTCCACCGAGTAGGGCAGGAGGTCGGCCGCGGGCCGCCGCGCCTCGGTGCGCTTGGCGACGATGGTCAGGCCGAGCCGGCGCTCGGCGCCGCCCAGCGCCGACTCGAGCTTGGCGATGTTGTTCCAGTTGCCCGAGACGAGGAGGATGACGGCGAACTCGCCGCCGAGGACCGTCATGCGGCTGTCCTCGATGTTGCAGCCGGCGTCGAGGATCACGCGCGAGAGCTCCTGGACGATCCCCGGCCGGTCCTCCCCGAGGGCGGAGATGACCAGGTAGTGCTTCTTCAAGGCGGTGGTCGTGGCGATGGCCCCTGTCCCGGCGGGCCGCGGCCCGCCCCGCGACAAAGTGTACCCGCGCGGGCGCGGGCTGCAAGGCAGCGCCCCGCGCCTTGTCGGTCGGCGGCCCGCTAAAGTACCATGCTCGCTCGATTTGGCCGGCCACGGGCCGCGCCGGGCACGGGGAGGCGCATGTTCCACGGCAGCATGGTGGCCCTCGTCACGCCGATGACGGCGGACGGGTCCCTGGACGAGGCCGCCCTCGAGCGGCTGGTGGAGTTCCACGTCGAGGCCGGCACCGACGCCATCGTCGCCGTGGGCACCACCGGCGAGTCGCCCACGCTGGACGAGGAGGAGCACTGCTGGGTGATCCGCCGCGTCGTGGAGCTCGCCCGCGGGCGCCTGCCGGTCATCGCCGGCACCGGCTCGAACAGCACGCGCGAGGCCATCGAGCTCACGCGCTGCGCCCTGGAGGCGGGCGCCGACGCCTGCCTGCTGGTGACGCCCTACTACAACAAGCCCACCCAGGAGGGGCTCTACCTCCACTTCAAGGCGATCGCCGAGGCCGTCCCCATCCCCCAGATCCTCTACAACGTGCCCTCGCGCACCGCCTGCGACCTGCTGCCCGAGACGGTCGAGCGGCTCGCGCGCATCTCCAACATCGTCGGCATCAAGGAGGCGACCGGCGACCTCGGCCGCGCGCGCGAGATCCGCGAGCGCTGCGGCGACGCCCTCGACGTCTACAGCGGCGACGACGCCACCGCGATGGAGCTCATGCTCGGCGGCGGCAAGGGGGTGATCTCGGAGACGGCCAACGTGGCGCCGAAGGCTATGGCCGAGATGTGCCGCGCGGCGGTGGCGGGCCGGCGCGAGGAGGCCGAGGCCGTCAATGCGCGCCTCGAGCCGCTGCACCGCGCCCTGTTCCTCGAGTCCAACCCCATCCCGGTCAAGTGGGCCGTGCACCGCATGGGGCTGATCGGCCCCGGCATCCGGCTGCCGCTCACGCCGCTGTCGGAGCCCCACCATGCCACGGTGCTGGAGGCCATGCGCGCGGCGGGCGTGGCGGTGGCCGCGTGATCCGGCCCGCGACCGGAGCGGAGCGCAGATGACGAGCGAGACCAAGACGAGGCCGGCCGCGCGCGCGCTGGCCGCCTGCCTGCTGGCCTGGCTGGCGGGCTGCTCCTGGATCAGCCAGACCACAGACCGCGTCCTCCCGGACCGCCGTGCCGACTACAAGAAGGCGCGCCAGGTGGACCGCCTCGAGGTCCCGCCGGACCTGATCCACTCGACGGCGGACGACGCCCTCGTCGTGCCCGACGTCTCGCCCTCGGGGACCGCGACCTACTCGGAGTACGCGGGCGAGCGGCGCGCCGGCGCGCGGCGGGCGGCGGCGGGCGTGCTGCCCGAGGTCGAGGGCGTGCGCGTGGAGCGCGAGGGCGACCGGCGCTGGCTCGTGGTGCGCGGCGAGCCGCCGCAGGTGTGGGCCAAGGTGCGCGACTTCTTCCTCGCCCAGGGCTTCCTCATCAAGCGCGAGGATCCTACCGTGGGCGTGATCGAGACCGACTGGGCCGAGAACCGCGCCGACATCCCGCAGGGCCCCATCCGGCGGCTGCTCGGCAAGATGCTGGACGCGGCCTACTCGGCAGCCACGCGCGACCGCTTCCGCGTGCGCATCGAGCGCGGCGCCGAGCCCGGCACCACCGAGGTGTACCTGACCCACTTCGGGGTCGAGGAGGTCTACACCAGCGACGATCCCATGGACCGCTCCACCGCCTGGCAGCCG
>WGBS01000164.1 GCA_015494165.1 Gammaproteobacteria bacterium
ATGATGCCCTGGGCCGTGGGCGAGCGGCAGATGTTGCCGAGGCACACGAAGAGGATTCTGACCACGTCGCGCTTCTCCCCTGGCAGCGGAGCGCGTATCTTACGGGGACTCCGTCGCGTCCGCCACGCGGCCATCCGGGGCACCCATGACACCAGCCGCTTCCCCGCGCAGGAGCGCGCCCCCGTGAGCGCCGGGCCCGCGCACTTTGACGACCCCGCACGCCTGCACGCCCTTGTCGGGCTGGAGCTCGACTGGGAGGGCCACCGCTGGCAGGTGATCGAGGTCTTGCCGGACGGGCCGACCGTCGTGCTGCAGGCCACCGACGGCGCGCGCGAGATCCAGGCCAACCAGCACGGGGAGGCCGCGCGGCGCGTGCCCCGCTGCCGGGAGGTGCCGGCCCGCGACGCCGACGGCGGGCCGCATCCGGAGCTGCTCGCCCTGCTCGCCGCGGCGGGGCTGCTCGGCCCCGGCGCGCGCTAGCCGCCCGCCCGCAGCATCCCCTCCGCGCGCAGCAGGTCGGCCTCGGTGTCGATGCCGGGCCCCGGCAGCTCGCGGGCCTCGTCGACGTAGATGCGCGCCCCGTGCCACAGGGCCCGGAGCTGCTCCAGCGCCTCGGCGGCCTCGATGGGCGCCGGCGCCCAGCCGGCATAGCGGCGCAGGAAGCCCGCGCGGTAGGCATAGAGCCCCACGTGCCGCCACCAGGGGCAGCCGGCGGGCAGCACCGGCGGCACGCCCTCGGCGAAGCCCTCACGGTGCCAGGGCACGGGCGCGCGGCTGAAGTAGAGGGCGAAGCCGCGCGCGTCCAGCACCACCTTCACCACGTGGGGGTCGGCGAGCTCGGCCCCGTCGAGCAGCGGCACGCACAGGGTGGCCATGTCGGCCTCGGGCCTCGCCGCCAGCGCCTCGGCGGCCTGGCGGGGCAGCACCGGCGGCAGGAAGGGCTCGTCCCCCTGCACGTTGACGACGACGGCCTCGTCCGGCCAGCCCTCGCGCTCGGCCACCTCGGCGATGCGCTCGGTGCCGGAGCGGTGCCGCGGCGAGGTCATGACGGCGCGCACCGGCAGCCCCTCGAGGGCGGCGGCGACCTCGCGGTCGTCGACCGCCACGATGACCTCCTGCGCCCCGCACTCGAGCGCGCGGCGGGCGACGTGGCGCACCAGCGGCTCGCCGCCGAGGGGCCGCAGCGGCTTGTCCGGCAGGCGCGTGGCGGCGCGCCGCGCCGGCACCACGACCCGGAAGGCGGCACCCACCCGCCTACTCCACCTCCTCGTCCGCGGGCAGGCGGCGCGCCTCCTCCTCCAGCATGACGGGGATGCCGTCGCGGATCGGGAAGGCGAGGCGGTCGGCCTTGCAGACGAGCTCCTGCTCGGCCTTACGGTAGACGAGCGGGCCCTTGCACAGCGGGCACGCCAGGATCTCGAGCAGCTTCGGGTCCATCGCTTGCTCCCGCAAAGTGGCGCGCGGGGGCGGGGCCCCGCGGCCGGCCAGACGGCCTAATACCCTACACCACGCACGCCCCCTCGGGGCGAGGCTCAGACCCGCAGGCCGCGTTCGCGCAACCGCGCGAGCACGCGCTCGAGGATGCGCGGGTCCGCCTCCACCTCGGCCTCCGCCGCCCAGGCCTCCGCGAGCCCGAGCCGCTCGCACTTGACCGCGTCCTTCTCGGTCATGACCACCGGCAGGCCGTCGCCGAAGGCGAGCTCGCGCGTGCGGAAGTCGTGGTGGTCGGGAAAGGCGTGCGGCACCACCTCGAGCCCCGCGCGCCGCAGCGACTCGAAGAAGCGTGCCGGGTGGCCGATGCCGGCGACGGCGTGCACGCGCCGTCCCCGCCAGGCCTCGAGCGGCTCGCGCACGCCGCCGTCGAGACGCCGCAGGGCCGTCAGGCGCAGCCGCATGCCGAGCTCGCCCGGGCCCGGCAGGCCGTTCGTGACGACGAGGTCCACCTCGCGCAGCCTGCGTGCGGGCTCGCGCAGCGGCCCCGCCGGCAGGCAGCGCCGGTTGCCCAGCCGCCGCACCCCGTCGAGGACGGCGACCTCCATGTCGCGCGCCAGGCGGAGGTGCTGGAGGCCGTCGTCGGAGAGCAGCACGTCACAGCGGTGGTGCTCGACGAGCGCGCGCGCCGCCGCCACGCGGTCCGGCCCCACCGCCATGGGGCAGCCGCAGGCGCGCGCGAGGAGCACCGCCTCGTCGCCCACCATGCGCGGGTCGCTGTCGGGACGCACCTGCTGCGGCCAGATGCGCGCGCGACCGCGGTAGCCGCGCGCGACGATGCCGACGCGCAGGCCGGCGTCGGCGAGCCCCCGCGCCAGCCAGGCGACGAGCGGCGTCTTGCCCGTGCCGCCGACGGTGACGTTGCCGACGACCACCACGGGTACCCCGACCTCCAGGGGGCGGCGCAGGCCGCGCCGGTAGGCCGCGCGCCGGGCCACCGCGGCGGCGCACCACAACCAGCCCAGCGGCGCGAGCGCCACGCCCGCCGGATAGTTGCCGTACCACCAGCGCTCGGGCCGCATCAGGCCGCCTCCGCCAACGCGACCAGCGCCTCGAGGTTCGCCTCCGCCCGCGCACGCTCCTGCCGGTAGCGCTGCGCCGCCCGCTCCCCTGCCTCGCGGCCCTGCTCCGGGTGCAGGCGCAGCTCCGCCCACCAGGCGAGCGCCTCGTGCGCGTCCGCGAGCGCCCGCACTCCGGGGCCGCGCAGGACGTCCAGCTCGCGGCGTGCCTCGAGGCCCGCGCTCACCGGCACGCCCGCGGCTAGGGCCCGCCAGGCGACGAGCGCGTCCGCACGCTCCAGATGGACCGCCACCAACCGTGCGGCGACCGCCGCCGGGCCTGCGGGGTCGGTGCTGACCGCGAGCCCCTCCCGCACGGTCACGTCCTCGCCGTGCGTGAGGGGCGCCCCGAGCGCCGCGGCGAGCGCAGCGCCCTCCGCCGGGCTGGCCGCGCCCAGCCACAGCTCGGCCTCGTCCGCCAGGGCGCTCCCGCGCCAGGCGCGCGTCAGCGCCCCGGCCTCGTCCGCCTCGAGGCCGTGCAGCCAGTAGGCGGGGGCGGCGTCCGCGGCACGGCTTGCGGGAGGGCGTGCCAAGAGGACGGCCGGATCGGCCGGCGGCAGCACCCGGGCGCTGCCGCCGGCCTCCCGCCACGCCGCCGCCTCGGCGGCCGTGGCGGGCCAGACGAGCGCCGCCGTCCCGGAGCGCGGCGGATCCCCCACCACCGCCAGCGGCACCGATGCCTCCGTCAGAAGGTGCGCGAGGTTGGGCCGTGGGCGCCCGACCGAGAGCACCAGGGAGGGCCGCAGGCGGGCGAGCGCGCGGCGCACGGCGAGCGGGGCATCGGCGGGGCCGTGCCCGAGCCTGACGCGGCGGCTCGCCGCGAGCGCCGCGGGGGCGAAGCCCGGATGCTCGCGCTCGTACGTGAGCGCGAGCCGCAGGCGGGGCCGGCGCGCATGGAGCGCGGCCGTCAGCTCCGCCGCCACGCGCAGCGCCTCCAGCGATCCGCCCGTGCGCACCCATACCAGCCGCCCGCGGCCGGGCGGGGCCTCCACCCAGCCCCACCGCGCGTCGGCACGCTCGTGGGCGCCGGCCATCCGGTCGCGCAGCCCGTGCAGCCAGAGCGCGAGGAGCGAGCCGCCGTGGGCATCAGCAAGGGGCGCCATCGAGCTGGGTGCGGTAGAGGGCCGCGTACTCGCCGCCGCGGGCGAGCAGCTCGCCGTGCGTGCCGACCTCGGCCACGCGCCCCTCGCGCAGCACGACGATGCGGTCGGCGCGCTCGACCGTCGACAGGCGGTGGGCGATGACGAAGGTGGTGCGCCCCTCCATGAGGCGCTCCAGGGCCCGCTGCACGGCGCGCTCGGACTCGCTGTCGAGCGCCGCGGTGGCCTCGTCGAGGATGAGGATGGGCGCGTCCTTGAGGAGCGCGCGGGCGATGGCGATGCGCTGGCGCTGCCCGCCCGAGAGCCTGAGGCCGCGCTCGCCCACCACCGTGTCGAGGCCTTCCGGCAGGCGCTCGATGAACTCCCAGGCCTGGGCGGCGCGCGCGGCGGCCTCGATCGCGGCGCGGTCGGTGCGGTCGGCGCGCCCGTAGGCGATGTTCTCGGCGATGGTGGTGTTGAACAGCACAACGTCCTGCTCGACCAGGGCGATCTGCTCGCGCAGGTCGCGCAGGCGATACTCGCGCACGTCCACGCCGTCGAGCAGCACCGCCCCCGCGGTGGGCTCGTAGAAGCGCGGCAGCAGGCTGACCAGCGTCGACTTGCCCGCCCCGGAGCGCCCCACCAGTGCCACGACCTCGCCCGGCCGCGCCTCGAGGTCGATGCCGTCGAGGACCGGGCGCGCGCCGGGCTCGTAGGCGAAGCGCACCCCGCGATAGGCCACCTCGCCGCGGGCGCGCGCGAGCCGCCGCCGGCCCGTGTCGCGCTCCGGCGGGAGATCGAGCAGCTCGAAGACGCTCTCGCCCGCGGCGATGCCGCGCTGGAGCGTGGCGTTGACGGCGATGAGGCGCCGCAGCGGCGTCAGCATGAGGCCGAGGGCGGCGAGAAAGGAGACGAAGGTGCCGGGCGAGACGCGCTCCAGGAAGCCGCCGGTGGAGGCGAAGAGCAGGAGCCCTGCGATGGCCCCCACGGCCATGAGCTGCGTGAGCTGCACGCCGGCGACGGCCGTCACCGTGTGCTTGAGGTGCTGGCGCCGGTTGCGCTCGTTGACCGCCTCGAAGGCCGCGCGCTCCTGCGGCGCGCCGCCGAAGACCTTGATCACGCGGTGGCCGCGCACCGCCTCCTCGGCGATGTGGGCGACGTCGCCGATGGTGGCCTGTATGCGGCGGCTGATGCGGCGGAAGCGCCGCGCGACGACGGCCACCACCGCCACCAGCGGCGGGCCCACGAGGAGGACGGCGAGCGTGAGCAGCGGGCCGTGCCACAGCATCACCCCGAGCAGCGCGAGCACCGTGAGCGAGTCGCGCACCAGCACCACGACCGCGTCCGTGGTCGCCTGCGCCACCTGCTCGGTGTGGTAGGTGAAGCGCGCCACGAGCTGGCCCGAGGAGCCGCGGTCGAAGAAGGCGGCCGGCAGGCGCAGGAGGTGGGCGAAGAGCTCGCGCCGCAGGTCGCAGATGACGCCGCGGCCCACGTAGCTCATGCCGTACTGGTAGACGAGCGTCGCCAGCGCCCGCCCCAGCGCGACGGCGACGAGCGCGAGCGCCGCCCAGCGCATGGTGGCGGGATCGCGCGCGACGAAGGTCCCGTCGAGCAGCGGCTTCATGAGGGCGGCGAAGGCGCCGGAGGCCGCCGCATCACCCGCCATGCCGGCGAGCGCCGCGGCGAAGGCGGCGGTGTAGGGCTTGGCGTAGCGCAGCAGGCGGCGGTAGACGCCGGGCGCGCCGCGCGCGCCCGCGGAGCGCCGGCTCAACCCCCCTCCTCCGCCGCGCGCACCGTGGCGATCGAGAGGTGCTTGAAGCCCGCGCGTCCCGCCGCGTCCATGGCGCGCACCACGGCCTGGTGCTGGGCGCGGGCGTCGGCGCGGATCACGAGCGGCACGTCGTGCCGCCCGCGCGCCGCCTTCTCGATCGCGCGCCGCAGGGTCTGCACGCGGCGGTCGACGACCGCGCGGCCGTTGACGTAGTAGCGCCCGTCGGCGCTCACCGTCACCTCCACCGCCTGCGGCGGCTGCTCCACGGGCGCGCCGCCCGCCTCCGGGAGCTGCACCTTGAGCTCGGTCTCGCGCGTGAAGGTGGTCGAGACCATGAAGAAGATCAGCAGCAGGAAGACGACGTCGATGAGCGGCGTGAGGTTGATGTCGGGGTCCTCGCGCCGGCGCGGGCGCATGTTCACGTCTCGTCCTCCTCGCGCTCGCGCTGGCCGGCGAGCGCCTCGACGAGCTTGAGCGCCTCCTCCTCCATGCGCACCACGAGCTCGTCCACGCGCCCGCGCAGGTAGCGGTAGAACATGAGGCTCGGGATGGCCACGACCAGCCCCGCGGCGGTGGTGATGAGCGCCTGGGAGATGCCGCCGGCGAGCGCGGCCGGGTTGCCCACCCCCTGCGTGGTGATGGTCGTGAAGACCTTGATCATGCCGAGCACGGTGCCGAGCAGTCCGAGCAGCGGGCTGATGCCGGCGATGGTGCCGAGGGTGTTGAGGTAGCGCTCGAGCTCGTGCGCGACGTGGCGGCCCGTGTCCTCGACCGCCTCCTTCATGATCTCGCGCGGGTGGTGGCGGTTGACGAGCGCTGCGGCCAGCACCCGCCCCAGGGGCGAGCTCTCGCGCAGGGTGCGCAGGTGCGCCTGGTCGAGCTGGTCGCTGGTCGCCCAGCGCCAGGCCTGCGCCACCAGGTGCGGCGGCAGCACGCGCCGGCGCGCCAGCGCCCACAGGCGCTCGCCGACGATCGCGAGCGCGATCACCGAGCAGGCCAGGATGGCGACCATCACCCAGCCGCCCGCGATCACCAGCTCCAGCACCGTAGCACCTCCGATCGGGCCTTCCCTGCGCGCCCTGCGCGCGGCCGTCGCGCAATGATACCCGCGCGCGCCGCGGCGCGTCAGCGCCGCGCGCAGCCGCCGGGGCGGTGCCAGAAGCGCCGCGCCGCGCGGCGCGCGCAGCGCGGCCCGCGCAGGCCGGCCGGCGAGAGCACGAAGCGCACCGCTCCTGCGCTCCCCGTGACGAGCTGGCGCGCGCCGGCGGCGCCGTAGCGGGCCACCGTCGCCGGGCGCGGGAAGCGGTAGCGGTTGCGGAACCCGGCCGCGTGCACCACCCAGCGCGGGCGCACGGCGCGCACGAAGGCCGCGCTCGAGGCGCCGGCGCTGCCGTGGTGCGGGGCGAGCAGCAGGTCCGCACGCAGCGCGCCCGGGGCGCTGCGGCGCAGGAGCGCGCGCTCGCCGCGCGCCTCGAGATCGCCCGGGAGCAGCGCCGCCGTGGCGCCGGCCGCCACGCGCAGCACGCAGGAGCCGTCGTTGCCGCGCCGCGGCCGCCGCGGGTGCAGGATCTCGAAGCGCACCCCGTCCCAGCGCCAGGCGGTCCCCGCGAGGCAGGGCTCGGCCTCCGGGAGCCGTGCCGGCACGCCCGTGAGCAGCCGCCGCACGGGCAGCGCCGCGCGCACGGCGGCGAGCCCGCCGCGGTGGTCGAGATCGCCGTGGCTGACGATCAGCACGTCGAGGGCGCGCACGCCCGCCTGGCGCAGGAAGGGCACCACGGCGGCGCTGCCCGCATCGAGCTGCCCGACGCGCCCGCCCGTGTCGTAGAGGAGCGCGTGCCCGTGCGTGCGCACGACCACCGCAAGCCCCTGCCCCACGTCGAGCGCCGTGATCCAGGCCTCCCCCGGCGGCGGCCGCGGCGGCCGCACGGCGAGGAGCGGCACCAGGAGCAGCGGCCACAGGGCCCGCCCCGGCAGCCCACGCGGCATCAGGGCGAGCACGGCCCCGGCGACGGCCAGCGCCACCGCCCAGAGAGGCGGCGCGGGCGCCAGCCACTGCGCCCCGGGCAGCGCCGCCGCCCATTCGAGCAGCCGCCACAGCGCCTCCAGGGCCCTCGCGGCGAGCTCCGCGAGCGCCGCCCCGCCCGGCAGGCCGAGGCCCAGGGCGAGCGTGCCGGCGAGCAGCGGCGGGACCACCAGGAGGCCGGTCCAGGGGATGGCCACGAGGTTGACTGCAAGCCCGGCGAGCGAGGCCTGCTGGAAGCCGGCCAACGTGAGCGGCGCGAGCGCGAGCCCCAGCGCCCACTGCACGCGCACCAGCGCCCCCATGCGTCCGGCCGGCGGGCGCCGCGCCGCCGCGAGCAGGATCACGGCCACCGCGCCGAAGGAGAGCCACAGCCCCGGATCGAGCACCGCGCGCGGATCGAGCAGCAGCACCGCCAGCAGCGCCAGGCCGAGGGCGTGCGCGGCCGAGCGCCCGCGGCCCGTGGCGAGCACCGCGAGCCCGACGGCGAGCATGACCAGCGCGCGCCGCGTGGGCACCGAGAACCCGGCGAGGGCGGCGTAGCCCGCCCCCGTCGCGAGCGCCGCGAGGCTCGCCGGAAGCCGCGCCGGCCAGCGGCGCGCGAGCCGGGGCACGCGCCGCCACAGGGCACCGCAGGCGGCGAGCGCCATGCCGGCGACGAGCCCCACGTGCAGGCCCGAGATCGCCATCAGGTGGCCGGTGCCCGTGGCGCGCAGCACCGCCCACTGCTCCGGCGTCATGGCGCTGCGGTCGCCGAGGGCGAGCGCCGTCAGAGGCCCGGTGAGCGCCGTCCCCACACGGGCGAGCACGCCATGCAGCCGTTCGCGTAGGTCCATGCGCAGCCGGTCCACGCGGTAGCCGCGCGCCGGCGCCAGGCGCCGCCCGGCGCCGCGCACGTAGCCCGTGCCGGCATAGCGGTGGCGGTGGAGCCAGTCCTCGTAGCGGAAGCCGCCCGGATTGAAGAAGCCGGCCGGGCGCCGCAGGCGCACCCGCAGGCGCCAGCGCTCGCCCGGCACGAGCCGCGGCGGGCGCCCGAACCACGCGAGCCTGAGGTCGCCCGGCGGGGCGACGGCCGCGCCGGTCGCGGCGTCCACGACGCGCGCCGGCCGGAAGCGGAAGCGCACGCCGGCGGGCCGTGGCTCCGGCAGCCCGGCGACGGTGCCTTCCAGCACGAGGTCGCGGCCCTCGAGCGCCGGGTCGAGGGCATGCGCCCTCCCGGCGAGGGCGTCCGCGAGGGCCCACGCGAAGCCGGCCGCGACCGCGGCACACAGGGCGAGCGCCGCCGCGGGAACGTGGCGGCGCCGCAGCGCGAGTGCCGCGGCCGCGGCCGCCGCCGCGAGGCCCGCCGCGATGCCGAGCGCGCCTGCCGGCGGCAGCGCCGGCAGGCGGTGCAGGAGCAGGATCTCGGCGAGGAAGGCCACGCTCCCTGCGGCCAGCATGAGACGGCCCTCTCCCTGGCGGCCCGAACCGTGGATAATGTGCGCGCCGCGCGCGCCGGAGCCCATTATGCCGAAGCGCTTCCTGCGAAAGCACCTGCCGGATCACACGACCTTCCGCGACCATCCGCACCTGGCGCGTTTCGGCCACCGCCTGCACGACCCCAACCTCTGGCATCTCAACCGCCGCTCGGTCGCGGGCGGCTTCGCGGCCGGCCTGTTCATGGCCTGGATCCCCGTGCCCTTCCAGATGGTGCTGGCGGCCGCGGCGGCCATCGCGCTGCGCGTCAACCTGCCGATCGCGGTGGTCACGGTGTGGATCACCAACCCGGTGACCATGCCACCGCTGTTCTACCTCGCCTACAAGGTGGGCGCGCTGCTGCTCGGCACCGAGGTCGAGCACTTCGACTTCGAGCTCTCGTGGCGCTGGGTGCGCGGCGAGCTGGGCCAGATGTGGCAGCCCTTCCTGCTCGGCTGCCTGGTGATGGGCACGGCGAGCGCGGCCGGCGGCTACGCCGCGGCGCGCGGCCTGTGGCGCTGGTGGGTGGTGAGGCGCCACCGCCGGCGCCTCGCGCGCGGGCGCACGCGGGGCTGAGCGGGCTCAGGCGGGCCGCAGCCGCCCGTCCACCAGCCGCAGCACCCGGTCCATGCGCGCGGCGATGTCCGGGTCGTGGGTGACGACCACGAGGCTCGTGCCGAGGGCGCGGTTGAGCTCGAGCATGACGTCGAGCACGTGCGCGGCGGTGTGCGGGTCGAGGTTTCCCGTGGGCTCGTCGGCCAGCACGCAGCGCGGGCGCGTCACGAGCGCGCGCGCCACTGCCGCGCGCTGGCGCTCGCCGCCCGAGAGCTCGCCGGGCCGGTGCTCGAGGCGCGCGCCGAGGCCCACCTCCTCGAGCAGCGCCCGCGCCGCGCGCGCCGCCTGCGCCGGCGGCTCGCCGCGCACCAGCAGCGGCATGGCGACGTTCTCGAGCGCGCTGAACTCCGGCAGCAGGTGGTGGAACTGGTAGACGAAGCCCAGGGCGCGGTTGCGCAGCCGCCCGCGCTCGGCGTCAGCGAGCCGGCTCATGGGCCGGCCCTCCACCCAGACCTCGCCCGCGGTGGGCTCGTCGAGCCCGCCGAGCAGGTGCAGCAGCGTGCTCTTGCCGGAGCCCGAGGCGCCGACCACGGCGACGCGCTCGCCCGCCTCCACGGTCAGGTCCACGCCGCGCAGCACCTCCACGTGGAGCCCGCCCTCGTGGAAGGTGCGCGCCAGCCCGCGCGCCTCCAGCACGGGCGCCTCACTCATAGCGCAGCGCCTCCGCCGGCTGCACGCGCGCGGCGCGCCAGGCCGGATAGAGCGTTGCGAGCACCGAGAGCAGGAAGGCGACCGCGGCGATCACCGCCACGTCCGGCCAGTGCAGGTCCGAGGGCAGCTCGCTGATGTAGTAGACGTCGGGCGGCAGGAAGCGAATGCCGAGGGCCCGCTCGATCGCGGGCACCACGGTCTCGACGTTGAGCGCGAGCGCCACCCCCGCCGCCACGCCGAGGAGCGTGCCGAACAGGCCGATGACGGTGCCCTGCACGACGAAGATCGCCATCACGGCGCGCGGCGTCACGCCGAGGGTGCGCAGGATGGCGATGTCGGCCTGCTTGTCCGTGACCACCATCACCAGGGTCGAGACGATGTTGAAGGCCGCCACCGCCACGATCAGCGACAGGATCACGAACATGGCGGTCTTCTCGGTGCGCACGGCACGGAAGAAGTTGGCGTGCTCGCGCGTCCAGTCGCTCACCACGTAGCCGCCGGGCAGGCGCGTGACGAGCTCGCGCGCGATCCAGGGTGCCTCGAACAGGTCCGTGACCTTGAGGCGCACGCCGGTGACCGCGTCGCCGAGCCGGAACAGGCGCCGCGCGTCGTCCAGGTGCACCAGCGCCACGCCGCGGTCGTACTCGAACATGCCGACCTCGAAGACGCCGACCACGGTGAAGCGCCGCAGACGCGGGACCACACCCACCGGGGTCGCCATCGCCTGGGGCGTGACGACGGTGACGCGGTCGCCGGGCCGCGCGCCGAGGGCGAGCGCGAGCTCGCGCCCGAGCACGATGCCCCAACCGCCGGGGCGCAGGTCCGCGAGCGCGCCCGCGACCATCTTGTCACCCACGTCCGAGACCTGCGGCTCGCGCGCGGGGTCCACCCCGCGCAGGATGGCGCCGCTCACGCGCCCGGCGTGGGTGAGCATCACCTCGCCCCGCACGTAGGGCGCCACGCCCACCACGCGCGGGTCCGCGCGCGCGGCCTCCTCCACGCGCCGCCAGTCCTGCAGCCGCCCACCGAGGCCGGTGACGGTCGCGTGCGCCGCCATGCCCAGGATGCGCTCGCGCAGCTCGCGCTCGAAGCCGTTCATCACGGAGAGGATCGTGATGAGCGCCATCACCCCCACCGTGATGCCCGCGATGGAGACTAGGGTGATGAAGGAGATGAAGTGATTGCGGCGCCGGGCGCGCGTGTAGCGCAGCCCGACGTAGAGCGGCAGCGGCCGGAACATGGCCGGCCATTTAACCAGATTCGGGTTTCGGATGGCAGGTCGCGGTCCGGTTCGCGGTATGCGGTCTACCGTCTACGGTCCCCAGTCGGCCGCGGCGACCTGGGGCGGCAGAGGCGAGAGGCGGGGGTCGGGAGGCGAGGGGTGGTGCGCGCTTCGCGCGCGGCTATTGGTCGGGGCTGGAAGCTCCTCCCGCAGACGGGTTACGGCTTGCGGGTTACGGTGTACGGTAACCCGTCACCCGCGACCCGTCACCCGCGACCCGTCACCCGTAACCCGTCTCCCGTCACCCGTCACCCGTAACCCGTAACCCGTAACCCGTCTCCCGCGCACTCCCGCTGCGGCAGAGGCGAGAGGCGGGAGTCGGGAGGCGAGGGTCGGTGCGCGCTACGCGCGCGGCCATCGGTCGGGGCTGGAAGCCCCTCCCACAGGCAGGTTACGGCTTGCAGGCTACGGTGTACGGTGACCCGTCCCCCGTAACCCGTCCCCCGTGCACTCCCACGAAGTGGGCACGGCAGGATGCCGCTCCCTCGACCGGAAAGCAACGGGATCTTCTGGCACCTGATGCCTGATGCCTGACGTCCGCCGCCCGACGGGATCAACGCGCCTGGAACGGGCCCGACACCTCGACCACGACCGGGACGCCGCGCAGCGCCTTCGGCAGCCGCTCGGCGAGCGCGGGATCCGAGACGAACACGGTCACGCAAGGCCGTCCGCCGGCGCGGCCCTCGGCGACGCCCTCCACGCCCGGCAGGTCCAGCCACGCCTCGGCCTCGGCGAGCGCCGCGGCCACCTCGGGCGGTCCCGGGGGCGGTCCGATCTCGCTCATGTGCCGTTCTCCCGCACGACCGGCTCCTGCCGCGCGTCCGCGGCGCGCCACGAGGAAGCGCCGGGGCGGGCCGCAGCCCGCCCCCGGCGTCGGCTCCCGGCCTGCCCGGGCTAGCGCTCCGTGATGCGCACCCGCAGCAGCGCCTGCACGTACCACAGGTTGTTCATGATGGTGGCGGTGGCCGAGCCCGCGAACAGCAGGCCGACGCCGCCCTCCTCGGTGTCCATCACCAGGCTCCCGGAGTCGCCCGGCGCGCCCATGCGCGTCGTCACGATCTGGCGGCAGAAGCGCGCCACACGGCCGCCGCCGTAGTTGACGTTGACCGTGGCGTTGATGTGCGTCACGCGCCCCGTGGTGAAGTTGGTGGTGCGCCCGCACTTCTGCACGGTCAGCCCCACGCGCGGCGCCCGGTAGAGCCTGCGGGCGTAGCCGATCCAGTAGATCTCGCGGCTGAGATCGGCGAAGTCGCCCTCGGCGATGGCGGCGTCGACGTAGTTGCACGGCGCCTGCCCGCCCGACATGAAGCGGATGGGCACGTAGCGGCTCAGGCGCGCGACGGTGTCGCCGGGCAGCGCGCCGCCGTCGTAGGGCCCGGGCTGGAGGATGGGATCGCCGATGCTCGCGTTGTTGGAGTTCGCCAGCACGTGGTTGTTGCTGAGAATGTAGTAGCGCGAGGGGATCCCAGGGAAAGGCGCCATGTCGTAGCAGCAGGTGGCGATGGTGCCCGCGGTGATGCGGTAGTGCCCCACGCTGTAGCCGCCCATCACGGGCCGCACGCGGCGGCGCAGCACCAGCGGCGAGGGGCCGGCCTCGGGCTGCATCTCCATGGGCGGCATGCCCGCGCCCTCCTCCATCTCGGGCTCGTGGAGCTGCTCGGCGGGGGCCGCACCGGCGAAGATCTCGCCGACCTCGACCACGTCCACCGGCGTGTTCTTGACCTTGCGCGGCACGCGCGCGCTCTCCGGCAGGAGCTCGAGCGGCAGCTTCTGCTCGACGAAGACCGTCACGCACGGCTCGTCGGTCTCGACGCCGCCGCGCTGGCGGTAGCCGACCGCGGTGCCGACCACGTTGGGCAGGGCGAGCAGCTTGTCCTGGGTGTCCTCCTGGACCGAGGCGAGCTCCATCCAGTCCTTCGGGATGACGTCTTCGATGTGCATGGCCTTCCTCCTCTGGCGGTTCGGGATCGTCGGCTCGCGTGGCGCGCACTCCCCCGCATCCCTGCGCGCCATGCACGTGGAAGCGTAGATGCTGCGCGGGCGCCTGTCTGTCGGCCGGCTCAGTCTCCTGCTGTCGGCATTCCGCTGACGTCGCCGTCCAGTGACAGCGGAAGCTGTCGCGATATGGCGACGCTGCGCGTGCCGACGCGGCAGGCGTAGACATAGGCCTCGAGACCGGCGGCGAGCGCCTCGCGCAGCGTCGCGCCGTAGGCGGGGTCGATCTCGTCCGCGGGCCGCAGGGCGCGCGCGTCGCCGCGGGCGACGCAGAAGATCAGGACGGCGCGGTCGCCCGCGCGGCGGTGATGCACGAGCTCGCGCAGGTGGCGCCGGCCGCGCTCGGTGACGGCGTCCGGGAAGATGGCGCGGCCGGCCGCGTCGACGGCGGTCACGTGCTTGACCTCGACGAAGCAGCGCCCGCGCACCGGGTCCTCGAGCAGCAGGTCCGCGCGGCTGCCCTCGCGGCCGAAACGCACCTCGCGCCGCAGGCTGGCATAGCCCGCGAGCGGGGCGATGCGGCCGCCTTCCACCGCCTCGGCGACGATGGCGTTGGTGCGCCCGGTGTGGATGCACACCCGCACGCCCGGCGCGGGCTCGACCAGCTCCCAGGTCCAGGCGAGCCTGCGGCGCGGGCTGTCGCTGCGGCTGAGCCAGACGGGCGAGCCCGGACGGTCGCAGCCGAGCAGCGAGCCCGTGTTGGGGCAGTGCGCCGTCACGAGCGTGCCGTCGCGCAGGCGCACGTCGGCCAGGAAGCGCCGGTAGCGGCGGATCAGCCTTCCCTCGGTCAGCGGCGGCAGACGCAAATGCTGCGGTCCCCTCGTGCCAAGCGCGTCACAGCCTGTGAGCGGCGCGGGAGCGATGCTATATTCGCACGGGGCGGGGCGTGCCCGCCGGAGGAGCCAGACGCCGATGAGAAGGACTGCCCGCGTACTTCTGCTCGCCGTGGGCCTGCTGGCGGCGGGGGCCGCCGCGGCCGAGGTGCTCCTGATCGAGGCCCTGCGCCAGGACCCGCCCAATGCCCCCGGCGGGCTCGAGCGGCCGGTGCGCGGCATGACCATGGCCGAGGTGGAGCGCCGCTTCGGCCCGCCCAAGGTCAAGCACCCGCCGGTGGGCGATCCGCCCATCACGCGCTGGGACTACGACCGCTTCAGCGTCTTCTTCGAGCATCAGTACGTCCTCCACAGCGTGGTGCACCGCACCCGCACCGCCGCCGCGGGCCGCTGAGGCCCGCTCCGCCGGACGCCCGCGCCAGCGCAGGGCGCCGATGTCCGCCGGCCGCCGGCTTCCCCCCGAGTGGGCGCCGCAGAGCGCCGTCATGCTCACCTGGCCCCACGACGGGACGGACTGGGCGCCGTGGCTCGACCGCGTCGAGCCGGTGTTCGACGCCATCGCCGCGGCGCTGGCACCGCGCGTGCCCGTGCTGGTGGTGGCGCGGGACGAGGCCCACCGGCGGCATGTGGCCGCCCGCCTGCGCGCAGCAGGCGTCGCCGCCGGGCGCGTGCGCTGGGCCTGCGCGCCCAGCGACGATGCCTGGGCGCGCGACCACGGCCCCGTGACCGTGCTCGAGGACGGCGGGCCGCGCCTGCTCGATTTCCGCTTCAACGGCTGGGGCGGGAAGTTCCGCCACGCCCTCGACGACCGCATCCCCGCGGCGCTGCACGCGGCCGGCGTCTTCGGCGACACGCCGCTCGAGCGCGTGGAGCTCGTGCTCGAGGGGGGCGCCATCGACACCGACGGTGCCGGCACGCTGCTCACGACGCGCCGCTGCCTGCTCTCCGAGGGCCGCAACGGCGCCCTCGGGCGGGCCGCGGTGGAGGCGGCGCTGCGTGCGGCGCTGGGCGTGCGGCGGGTGCTGTGGCTCGAGCACGGCTGGCTCGCCGGCGACGACACCGACGGCCACGTGGACATGGTGGCCCGTTTCTGCGACGCCGTCACCATCGCCCACGCCACCTGCGAGGACGCGGCCGATCCCCATCACGAGCCGCTGCGCGCCCTGGCCGCGGAGCTCGCGGCCCTGCGCACCGCCGAGGGACGGCCCTACCGCCTCGTGCCGCTGCCGCTGCCGCGCCCCCTGCGCGGGCCGGACGGCGCGCGCCTGCCCGCCACCTACGCCAACTTCCTGGTCACGGAGGGCGCGGTGCTGGTCCCGGCCTACGGCGATCCCGCCGACGCCGTGGCCGCCGGGCGCATCGGCACCTGCTTCCCGGACCGGGAGGTGGTCCCCGTGCCCTGCACCCCGCTCCTGTGGCAGGGCGGGAGCCTGCACTGCGTCACCATGCAGCTCCCGCGGCCGCTGCCGGTGCGCAGCGCCTGCTGAAGCGCTTGCCGCGGCCCCGCCCGCGCCCCATACTCGCGCCCCACCGCGGGAGAGGGACATGGCGCGCGAGCTCACCATCGGACTCGTCCAGCACCCGTGCGGCACGGACCGCGCCGCCAACCTGCGCGCGAGCCTCGAAGGCATCGCCGAGGCCGCCGCGCGCGGGGCGCGCCTGGTGCTGCTCGAGGAGCTCCACGCGAGCCGCTACTTCTGCCAGGCCGAGGACCCGGCGCTGCTCGACCTCGCCGAGCCCGTGCCGGGACCGACGACCGAGGCCCTCGCCGGGGCCGCGCGCCGCCACGGCGTGGTGGTGGTGGGCTCGGTCTTCGAGCGCCGCGCCCCCGGGCTGCACCACAATACCGCCGTGGTGCTCGAGGCCGACGGGCGCCTCGCCGGCTGCTACCGCAAGATGCACGTCCCGCATGACCCGGGCTACCGCGAGAAGTACTACTTCGCGCCCGGAGACGGAGGCTTCCGGCCGGTGCCGACCTCCGTAGGGCGCCTCGGCGTGCTGGTGTGCTGGGACCAGTGGTTCCCGGAGGCCGCGCGCCTGATGGCGCTCGCGGGCGCCGAGCTCCTGCTGTACCCGACCGCCATCGGCTGGGACCCGCGCGACGACGAGGCCGAGCGGGCGCGCCAGCTGGAGGCGTGGCTCACGGTGCAGCGCGGGCACGCCGTCGCCAACGCGCTGCCGGTGGCCGCCTGCAACCGCACCGGCCACGAGCCGGGTCCGCCGGGCGAGCCCGGCATCCGCTTCTGGGGCTCGAGCTTCGTCGCCGGCCCGCAGGGCGAGCTGCTCGCGCGCGCGGGCACGGACGAAGCCGAGGTGGTCACGGTCACGGTCGACCTCGACCGCAGCGAGGCGCTGCGCCGCGTGTGGACCTTCTTCCGCGACCGCCGCCCGGAGGCCTACGGCGGGCTGTGCCGGCTGTGGCGGGACGAGGACGCGGGCGGCGATCGGCGGAAATGAGCGCCGGTTCCGTGCCTAAGCCCCGGTCCCTGTGCCATAATTCGCGATCCACGAGATTCTGATGGACCCCCAGCGATGATCCTGATCCTCAAGCCCGAGACGCGACGCGACAGCCCGGAGTTCCAGTCCCTCATGGACTACCTCGCGAACCTGCCGGGCATCCAGGTGCGCGTGCACGAGGAGCACGGCGCCCAGCAGACCCTCACCGAGGTCTACCTCATCGGCGACACCAAGACGCTCTCGCTCGACGACATGAAGAGCCTGCCGGGCGTGGAGCGCGTGGTGCGCGTCTCGGAGGAGTACCGCATCCTCGGCCGCCACCGCGACGACCACCGCCCGACGAGCTGGGAGTACAACGGCGTCCGTTTCGGCCAGGACAACCTCAACGTCTTCGCCGGCCTGTGCGCGGTGTCCACGCGCGAGCACGTCGAGGCCATGATGAAGGCCCTGCGCGAGCACGGTCAGGTGTGCACGCGCATGGGCGCCTACAAGCCGCGCACGAGCCCCTACGCCTTCCAGGGCCACGGCAAGGCCTGCCTGCCCTACGTCTTCGAGCTCGCCGGCAAGTACGGCATCCGGGTGATCGCCATGGAGGTCACCCACGACAAGCACATCGACGAGATCCGCGAGGCGCTGCACCAGACGGGCCACCCCACCGGGGTGATGCTCCAGATCGGCACGCGCAACACGCAGAACTTCGAGCTGCTCAAGGCCGTGGGCCGCCAGCGCGAGTTCCCGGTGCTGCTCAAGCGCGGCTTCGGCATCACGCTCGAGGAGTCGCTCAACGCCGCCGAGTACGTCGCCAGCCAGGGCAACACGCGCATCGTCTTCGGCCTGCGCGGCATGAAGACCAACATGGGCGACCCCCACCGCAACTTCGTCGACTTCGCCCATGTGCCGGTGGTCAAGCGCCTGACGCGCATGCCCGTGTGCATCGACCCCTCGCACTCGGTGGGCTCGCGCGACGCCGCCCCGGACGGGCTGCTCGACATCTTCCACGTCACGGCGCAGGGCGTGATCGCCGGGGCCAACATGATCCTGGTGGACTTCCACCCCGAGCCGAGCAAGGCGCTGGTGGACGGCCCGCAGGCCCTGCTGCTCGAGGAGCTGCCGCGCTTCCTCGAGGACGTGGCCATCGCCCGCGAGGCCTACGAGCGGCGCGTGGCGGCGGCGCGCCGGGCGCGCGGCGAGGGCGAGGCGGCGGGCGCCGCCGCCTGAGCCGCGGTGCCGCCCGGACCCGGCACCGACGCACGCGAGCGCTTCCTCGCCGCGCACCCGGACCTCGCCCCCGTGCTGGCCGAGGCGCCCGCGGTGGCGCTGCCGGCCGGCGCCAGCGCCTTCCGCCCCGGCACCCCCTGCCGCCACTTCCTGGTCGTGCTCGCCGGCACGGTGCGCGTGCAGCTCACCGCGGCGAGCGGGCGCGAGATCGTGCGCTACCGCGTCGGCGCCGGCGAGACCTGCATCCTCACCACGAGCTGCCTCCTGGCCGCCGAGGCCTACCCCGCCGAGGGCGTGGCCGAGACGGCGGTGGAGGCGCTCGCGGTTCCGGGCGAGCGCTTCGAATCCGCCCTCGACGCCTCCCCCGCCTTCCGCCGGTTCGTCTTCGCCGGCTACGCGCGGCGCCTCGCCGAGCTGCTGGGCCTGATCGAGCGCGTGCGCTTCGAGGGCCTGGACGCGCGCCTCGCGCGCCTGCTGCTCGAGCGGGCCGGCGCCGACGGGCGCGTGGCGCTCACCCACCAGGCGATCGCCACCGAGCTCGGCAGCGCGCGCGAGGCCGTCACGCGCCGGCTGCGCGATTTCCAGGCCCAGGGGCTGGTGCGCACGGCGCGCGGCGCCGTCGAGGTGCGCGACCGCGCGGGCCTGCGGCGGCTGGCCGGCGAGGCACGGTGACCGCGTCACCGACCGCGCGCCCCGGATGGCCTAGACTTGGGGCATCGGCACAGCGGCACGGGAGGAGAGCGCCATGACCTGCAATGTCGGAACCGTCGACCGCGTCATCCGCGTCATCGTGGGCGTCGTGCTGATCGCCCTGGTCTTCGTCGGGCCCAAGACGCCGTGGGGCTGGATCGGCGTCATCCCGCTCGTGACGGGGCTGATCGGCTACTGCCCGCTCTACTCGCTGCTCGGCATCCGCACCTGCCCCGCCAAGCAGGAAGGCTAGCTTCCACCCCTCACCTCCCCTGCCGCCCCGCGGGCCGGATGCCCGCGGGGCGGCTTTTGTTAGGAGAGGCGGGGGTCGGGAGACGGGAGACGGGAGACGGGTGACGGGTGACGAGTGACGGTGTCCCGTCTCCCGTCTCCCGTCTCCCGCAACCCGCCTCCCGCAACCCGCCCTCTGGAACCTGCCTCCTGCGAACTGGCACCTGTTTACAGACCGACCGGTCGGTCGGTACCATGGAAACGCAAGCCGACCCGCAGCGAAGAGGGAGCATCCAGGCAATGCCCCGTCCAGCCTCCCCCGCGGCCGGCGCCCGCGGCACGGGCGCAGCCACGCGCGAGCACGTGCTCGCCGTGGCCGAGCGGCTCTTCGCCGAGCGCGGCGTGGACGGTGTCTCCATGAGCGAGCTCGCCGCCGCCGGCGGCGTCAGCAAGGGCAACCTCTTCCACCACTTCCCGACCAAGCGCGCCCTCCACCTCGAGGTGCTGCGCCGCGCCTGCCGCGACTTCGGCTCCCTCGTCGAGGCGCTGGGCGAGCGCGGGA
Source organism: Gammaproteobacteria bacterium (assembly GCA_015494165.1). Taxonomy (GTDB): domain Bacteria; phylum Pseudomonadota; class Gammaproteobacteria; order S144-34; family S144-34; genus S144-34. Next base: position 19,409 of record WGBS01000164.1, read on the forward strand.
TCGCCGCGGGCGACCGGCTCGAGCGCTTCGCGCGCCAGCACCTCGAGCTGCTCGAGTCGCGCCCGGATGCGGTGCGCCTGGTGCTGCGCACCCTCCTCGACGGCCCGCCCGAGGATGCCGAGCTCCTCGCACGCGAGGTCTTCGGCGAGCACTTCGCCGCCCTGGTGGAGCGGCTGCGGCCCCTGCTGCCCGCGGGACGCGATGCGGGGCTCACCGCCTTCGTGCTGGTCGCCGCCAACGTCATCCGCTTTCTCGGCCGCCCCCTCCTGCCCCACCTCGAGGGCACCGAGGCGCTGCGCGACCCCGACCGCTACGCCCGGGGGCTGGCCGCGCTGCTGGGGGAGGCGCAGCGGTGAGGCAGCTCCCAGCGCTCGTGCTGCTGCTCGCCCTGGGGCCGGCAGCGGCCGCAGGGCACGAGGCCGCGCGGCGGGCGGTGCCCGTGACGGTCACGGCCGCAGCCGCGCGCGACCTGCCGGAGACCGCGCGCAGCGTCGGGCGTGTGCGCGCGCCGCGGCTCGCCACGGTGGCGGCCGAGGTCGCCGGCGCGGTCGCCGCGGTCAAGGTGGAGGTGGGCGAGGCCGTGCGCGCGG
>WGBS01000165.1 GCA_015494165.1 Gammaproteobacteria bacterium
ATAGTACTCGTCCTCGGCGCCGCCGGGCGCGCGCGGCGTCTGGTCGGGGTCGAGCCAGTCCAGGATGGCGGGCAGGATCCCGGGGTTGACGTTCACCAGCCGGCACAGCCGCACGAAGCGCGCGCGTGCGGCCTCCGAGCGCAGCAGGTCGTTGAGGTTGAGGCGCCCTTCGGGGCTCGTGACCGCGCCGCGCACGGCGCCGCCCTCGACGGGCAGCGGCGGCACGGGGCGGGCCCACCGCTCGCCCCCATGGTCCACGGCGGGGTCGTCGGCGGCGAGGGTCCGCAGCGCCCAGGCCTCCATGCCGCGCGCGTAGAGCACGGCCTGGGCGGCGTGGGCGAGGCGCTCGCCGCGGGCGAGCGAGCGCCCCACCTCGCGCCCGGCCCAGGCGGCCGCCGCGGCGGCGAGCGCCACCACCAGCAGGGCCGTCACCAGGGCCACGCCCCCGCAGCGCCGGCGATTCGCCCGCGGCGCCACGCTCAGCCCTCCCCGCCCATCACGACCACGCGCCGGATGCGGCCCCAGCCGGCGAGGTCGAGCCGCAGCTCGGCCGCGCGCGGCAGGCGGCCGGCGCGGGACTGCGGCGGCGGCCAAGCCGCAAGCCACTTGCCGTCGCGGTCGAGCCAGCGCACCTCCAGCGCGCGCACGCCGTCCAGCAGGGCCGTCTCCAGCGCCCGTGTGCCCTGGACCGGGTCCGGGACGGGCCAGACCCGCCGCATCAGCCGCCCGCCCTCCAGGCCGTAGCCGACGCGCACGGGGCCCTCGCCGAGGGCGCCGCCGGCGCGCGTCAGGATCCAGCGCCCGTCGGCATGCGCCTCGAGCGCCGGACGGCGCCCGCCCAGGGCGTCGCGCCCCGGCCGTGCGAGCGCCTGCGCGAGGTCGCGCTCGAGGACCGCGAGCGCCATCACGGTGCGCTCGATGCCGCGCGCGCGCTCGGCGAGCACGCGCGCCTGCCCGCTCACGCGCGCGAGCCCCCCGTAGGCGAGCGCGGCGAGCAGGGCGAAGACCGCCACGGCGACGAGCAGCTCGAGCAGCGTGAAGCCCCCGGAACGGGGGATGCGCCGCGACCCCGGCACCGGTGCCCTCACGGCGGCCCCTCGTCCGCCGGCGGCGTCCGCAGCGGCCGGCCTAGGAAGGCGACGAGCCGCACGCGCACGCCCCGGGGCGCGTCCCCGGGCCGCACCGTGAGCTCCACGCGGCGCAGGTCCGGGCTCTCGGTGGGAAGGACGCGCTCCTCCCAGCGCCAGCGCCGTCCCGCCATGCGCACGGTGCCGTCGCGCCGCCCGGGAGCGGGCCAGGCGCGCGCGAGCTCGAGCTCGGCGATGCGGTTGAGCGCCACCCAGCGCGCCACCGCGCGCTCGCGCAGGCCGGCCTCCGTGTCCGCGCCCTGCCCCACCGCGCGCACCAGGGCGGCGAGCGCGATCGCCACCACCGCGAGCGCGACCAAAACCTCGATCAGGGTGAAGCCTTCGCGCCTTCCCACGCGGCCTCCTCCCGCGCCGCCGTCCGGACGACGACGGGCTCGCCCACGCCGTCGCCGCGCACCGCCCACGCCGCCGCCGCGCCCGCGTCGCGGAAGCGCCACTCGAAGGGGGTGTAAAGCCCCGTCTCCTCGAACACCAGCACCGCCGCGGCGCCCTTCCCGCCGGCGCCCGCCCGCAGCGCGGCGCGCACGCCGGCGGGCAGGCGGCGTGTGCGCAGGGTCTCGTCGCGCAGCCCCTGCCAGGCGCCGCCCTCGAGCGCCTCGAAACGGTAGCCGCCGCCGGCGGCCACCAGCCGCAGGGGCCGCGCCTCCAGCACGGCGGCGTCGCGCGCGAGCGCGACGAGCGCCCGCGCCCGCTCCGCCTCGAGCCGCGCGTCCGCACGCTCCGGCACGGTCACCGAGAGCCCCACGGCACCGAGCAGCACGAGCACGATGGCGATCGCCACGAGCAGCTCCAGCAGGCTGAAGCCCCGCCCCCGGCCCGCCGGGGCGGGTGCGGCCCATGGCCACCGGCGCGCCCGCACGGCTCAGTCGAGGTTCCAGTTGCCGATGTCGGCGTCGGCGCCCTCGCCGCCGGGTCGCCCGTCGGCCCCGTAGGTGAAGACGTCGAACTCGCCGTGCTCGCCCGGGTGCAGGTAGCGGTAGGGGCGGCCCCACGGGTCCACCGGCACGCGGTCGAGGTAGCCGCCGGGCTTCCAGTTCGGCGGCTCGGGCGGGACGGTGGGCCTGCGCACCAGGGCCTCCAGGCCCTGCTCGGTGGTCGGGTAGCGGTAGTTGTCGAGGCGGTAGAGCTGAAGCGCGCTCTCGATGGCGCGGATGTCCTGCCGCGCGCGGGCGATGCGCGCCTCGTCCGGGCGGTCCATGATGCGCGGCACAAGCACGGCGGCCAGGATCGCGAGGATCACCACGACCACCATGACCTCGATCAGCGTGAAGCCGCGCGTCCGCGTCGCCGCCGACCGCGGCCGCCGCGCTCCCTCGCCCTGCCACGCACCGTGCATCGCCCGGCAGTTTAGCAGAAGCCCGCCGCCGCCCGTCGCCGCGCCGCCGCCGTCAGGCGTGGAGGAAACAGCGCACGCGGTGGCCGGGGGCCGGCTCGGTCTCGGGG
>WGBS01000166.1 GCA_015494165.1 Gammaproteobacteria bacterium
CGCCGAGGTCGAGGCGGCGCTGGCACGCGAGCCCGCGGGGCCCTCGGCCGTGGCGAGCTCGCGTGCCAGCGCCGCCTCGACCTCGGCGCGCGCCTCCGCGTGGTCGGCCTCCGAGAGCAGCCCCGCGCGCCGCTCGGCATCGAGCTCGGCCAGCCGCCGGCGGTGGGCCTCGACGCGGGCGCGCTGGGCGTCGACGCCGCCCGTGCGCCCGCGCGCGAGCGGCACCAGGACGAGCGCCGCCGCCAGCGCCGCGAGGCCCGCGGCGACCAGGGTGAACGCCACGCCGCTCACCGGGCCCGGTCCCCGTCCCGGGCAGCCTCGCCGCCGAGGAACGCGCGGGCGCGCGCGAGCGCCTCCGGATCGGGCGCGGCCGGCACGGCCGCGCGCTGCCTCCGGCGCAGCACCACGGCGAGCGCCGCAAGCCCCGCCGCCAGCAGCACGAAGGGCCCGAGCCACAGGAGCCAGGTGTCGCGCCGCAGCGGCGGGCGGTAGCGCACGAAATCGCCGTAGCGGGCGACGAGGAAGTCGATCACCTCCTCGCGGCTCTTGCCCGCGCGCACCATCTCGGCGATCTCGTCGCGCAGGTCCTTGGCGAGGTCCGCCTCGGACTCGGCGAGGTTCTGGTTCTGGCAGACCAGGCAGCGCAGCTCCCCGATGAGCTCGTGGTAGAGCGCGTCCTGCTCGGGCGTGGGGAACTCCCGCGGCTCGATGGCGCCGGCCGCGGCCGGCGCGCCCCGGCCGAGCGCGAGCAGGAGCGCGAGCACCGCGAGCAGGGCCCTCACCGCGCCGCCTCCTTCGCCGCTCCGCCCAGCTGGGCGAGCAGGGGCGCGATGCGCTCGCGCCAGACCTTCTCGTCGAGCGGGCCCACGTGCTTGTAGCGGATGATCCCCTGCGCGTCGAGCACGAAGGTCTCGGGCACGCCGTAGACGCCCCAGTCGATGCCCACGCGCCCGCTGCGGTCCTGCGCGCTCCAGACGTAGGGATCGCCGAGGCGGTCGAGCCAGCGCAGCGCGTCCTCGCGCCGGTCCTTGTAGTTGAGCCCGTAGATCGCGACGCCTTCCTCGCGCGCCAGCCGCAGGAGAAACGGATGCTCCTGCCGGCAGGCCGTGCACCAGCTCGCCCACACGTTGAGCAGCGCCGCGCGCCCGCGCAGGTCCCGCTCGCTCACGGTGCGCGCCGGGTCGCGCACCGTGGGCAGCGCGAAGGCCGGCGCCGGCCTGCCCACCAGCGGCGAGGGCACGAGCTTGGGGTCGCGCCCGAGCCCCTGCCACAGCAGCGCGGCGAGGCCTGCGAAGACCAGCAGCGGCAGGCCGTAGCGCAGCGGCGCGCCGGGCCTCATGCGGGCTCCTCCGCGGCCGCCGCGGCGGCCGCCGCGCGGGCCCGGCGCATGCGGTAGCGGCGGTCGCTCGCCGCCCACAGCCCGCCGATGGCCATGACCAGCGCGCCGCCCCAGATCCAGCGCACGAAAGGCTTGACGTGCACCCGCACCGCCCAGTCGCCGCTGTCACCGATGGGCTCGCCGAGCGAGACGTAGAGGTCGCGGAAGAGGCCGGGCGCGATGCCCGCCTCCGTCATCGGCATCCCGCCGCTCGAGAGGTAGCGCCGCTTCTCCGGGTGGAGCACGGCCACGGTGCGCCCGTCGCCTGCGTCCAGCACGCGCACCAGCGCGCGCACGCCCTCGTAGTTCGGCCCGCGCACGCGCGTGAAGCCCTCGAGGCGGAACTCGTAGCCGCCGAGGCGCGCCGCGTCGCCCACCCCCATGCGCACGTCGCGCGCCTGCTCCAGGGGCCCCGCCAGGCTGACGCCGACGGTGACCACGGCGAGCCCCAGGTGCGCCAGGTGCATGCCGGCCTCGGCGCGACCCATGCGCGCCAGCGCACGCAGCCCCTGGTGGCGGGCGCGCTGCCACAGGGCCACGGCGACGCCGCCGGCGAGCCAGCCCGCCAGTGCCACGCCCGCCGCCGCCACGAGGAGCTCGCGGGCGAGCGGCACGGCGGCGGCGCCTGCCACGAGCCCCGCGAGCGCCGCCGGCCACAGCGCCCGCGCCAGCCGCCCGAGCCGGTCGCGCTTCCAGCGCAGCACGCCGGCGACCGCCGTGAGCAGCACCAGCGGCGCCACCAGCGGCAGGAAGACGGCATTGAAGTACGGCGGGCCCACCGAGATCTTGGCCCCGCCGAGAGCCTCGAGCACCAGCGGATAGAGCGTGCCGAGCAGCACGGCGCCGGCGGCGGCGAGCAGCAGCACGTTGTTGGCGAGCAGCGCCCCCTCGCGCGAGACCGCCGCAAAGCGCGCGTCGGAGGCGGCCAGCGTGCCCCCGCGCAGGGCATAGAGCAGCAGCGAGCCGCCCACCACGACCGCCAGCAGCGCCAGGATGAACACGCCGCGGGTGGGGTCGCTGGCGAAGGCGTGCACCGACGTCAGCACGCCCGAGCGCACCAGGAAGGTGCCGAGCAGGCTCAGGGCGAAGCCGAGGACGGCAAGCAGCACGGTCCAGCCCTTGAAGGCCCCGCGCTTCTCGCTGACCGCGAGCGAGTGGAGCAGGGCGGTCGCCACCAGCCAGGGCATGAGCGAGGCGTTCTCGACCGGATCCCAGAACCACCAGCCTCCCCAGCCGAGCTCGTAGTAGGCCCACCAGCTGCCGATGGCGATGCCGAGCGTGAGAAAGACCC
>WGBS01000167.1 GCA_015494165.1 Gammaproteobacteria bacterium
GCCCACGAGCGGCTGGCGCTCGAGGAAGCGCGCCACCGGCGCGTCGCGCCCGCTCAGCGGCCGCAGCGCCGGCTCCCAGTGCGGGTTGGGCAGGCAGCGCAGGTCGAAGACGAGGTCGGCGTCGGCCGGCACCCCGTGCTTGTAGCCGAAGGACTGCAGCACCACGAGCAGGCGCGCCGGGCGGGCGAGGACGCGCTCGCGCACGCGGTCGCGCAGCTCGTGGATGTGCGTGCGCGAGGTGTCGATGAGCACGTCGGCGATGGCGGCGATGGGCTCGAGCAGGGCGCGCTCGCGCGCGAGCGCCTCCGGCAGCGAGGCGCCGTCGCGCGCCAGCGGGTGGGCACGGCGGGTCTCGGAGAAGCGCTTGATGAGCACCGGCTCCTCGGCCTGCAGGAAGACCACCGTCACCTCGAGGCCGCGCTCGCGCAGGCGCGCGACGCGCTCGGGCACGCGCGCGAGGTCGGCGGCGCGCGCGCGCGCGTCCACCGCCACCGCCGCGCCCTCGCCCCAGGCCGCCTCGCCGCCGGCGAGCAGCTCCTCGGCGAAGGGCTCGAGCAGCGCCAGCGGCAGGTTGTCTACGCAGTAGTAGCCCACGTCCTCCAGGGTGTGGAGGGCGACGCTCTTGCCCGCGCCCGACAGGCCGCTCACCACGACCAGCCTCATCCGCCTTCCCCGCGCCGCTCCTGCTCCTCGATGGCGCGGCGCTGGCGTGCGGCGAAGGCCTTGGCCGCGTCGTAGCCCTCGCTGCGCAGGATCTGGTCCTGCACCGCCGCCTCGACCAGCACCGCGATGTTGCGCCCGGGCGCCACCGGGATGGTGATCTCGGGCACCTGCACCCCGAGGATGCGCCGCGTGCGGCGGCTGCTCTCGAGACGGTCGGCGCCCTGCACGCGCGGGTCGTCGAGGGCCGCCAGGCGCACGATGAGGCGCAGGTACTTGGTGCGCTTGACGGCGCGGTCGCCGTACATGGCGCGGATGTTGAGCACGCCGAGGCCGCGCACCTCGAGGAAGTCGCGCAGCACCTCGGGGCAGGTGCCGCTCAGCACGTCGGGGGCGACGCGCGCGAACTCCGGCGCGTCGTCGGCGATGAGGCGGTGGCCGCGCGTGATGAGCTCGAGGGCCAGCTCGCTCTTGCCGACCGCCGCCTCGCCCGTGATGAGCACGCCGATGCCCATCACCTCCATGAAGACCCCGTGCAGCGTGACCTTCTTCGAGAGCAGGTGCGTGAGGTAGTAGCGCAGGTTGCCGACGAGCTGCTGCGCCGCAAGCCGCGAGCCGAGCAGCGGCGTGCCGTGGCGCTCGGCGGCCTCCACCAGGTCCTCGGGGGGCTGCTCGCCGTCGGCGAGGATGACCACCGCGGCGGCCTCGCCGAAGAGCCGCTCGACGGCGTCGGCGCGCGAGTTGCGCCCGAGGCTCGCGAGGTAGCGCAGCTCGCGCGTGCCGAGGACCTGGATGCGGCTGGGGCTGATGAAGTTGAGCGGACCGACGAGCGGGGCGGCCGACTCGAGGTCGCCCTCGGTGCCGATGGGGCGCCCCTCGCCGGCGCGGCCGGCGAGCCAGCGCAGGCCGAGCCGGCGGCGCAGGGCCGAGTGCAGGCCGCCGGCGGTGAGCGTGGCGGTCATGGGCCGGGCGCGTGCTCGCCCTTCCAGTGCGTGAGCAGCTCCAGGGCGTGCTCGCTGGTGCAGGACTCGCGCAGCTCGCGGCACAGCTCCGGGTCGCTGAACATGCGCGCCAGCTCGGCGAGCAGCGCGAGGTGCTCGTTGGTGTAGTGCTCGGGCACCAGCAGCGCGAAGAGCAGGTCCACCGGCCGCTCGTCGGCGGCGTCGAAGTCGATGCCCTCGTCGAGCTTGACGAAGGCGCCCACCGCGCGCTGGGCGCCGCGCATGCGCGCGTGCGGGATGGCCACGCCGTGGCCCAGGCCCGTGCTGCCGAGGCGCTCGCGGCCGATGAGGCTCTCGAAGACGGCGCTCTGCGACAGCGCCGGGTCGGCCGAGGCGAGCAGGTCGGCCAGCAGCTCGAGGGCGCGCTTCTTGCTCGAGGCGTGCAGGTTGCAGGCGACGCGCTCGGGCGCGAGCAGCCCGGCGAGCGGCGAGGCGCCTTCCTGGGGCTCGGGCTCAGGCGCGCCGCTCATGGAGCTTTCCCTTGAGCCGCGCGAGCTGGCGGTCGAGGCGGTCGACCATGCCGTCGATGGCCGCGTACATGTCCTCCTCGACGGCGTCGGCGTGGACGTCGTGGCCGGCGGCATGGAGCGTCGCCTCCGCCTTGTGGCGCAGCTTCTCGACGCTGAGGACGACGCGCACGGGTCCCTGCGGCGCATGGTGACGGTCGATGCGCGCGAGCTTCTCGTGCACGTAGTCGCGCAGGGCGGGTGTGATGTCGACGTGGTGTCCCGTGAGCTCGATCTGCATGGGGCGGTCTCCTCAGACCAGGCGTCTGCGTTCGTTCGACGGCGGGATGGCCATGGCCTCGCGGTACTTGGCGACGGTGCGCCGCGCGACGTTGACGCCCTCGCGCTCGAGCAGGAGCTGCGCGATTCTGCTGTCGCTCAGCGGCTTGCGCGGGTCCTCGGCCGCGATCAGCTTGCGGATCATGGCGCGGATAGCGGTGGCCGAGCACTCGCCGCCGTCGGTGGTGCCCACGTGGCTCGAAAAGAAGTACTTGAACTCGTAGATGCCGCGCGGGGTGTGCATGTACTTCTGCGTGGTCACGCGCGAGATGGTGGACTCGTGCATCCCGACCGCCTCGGCGACGTCGCGCAGCACCATGGGCTTCATCGCCTCCTCGCCGTACTCGAGGAAGGCGCGCTGGCGCTCGACGATGCAGGTGGCGACCTTGAGCAGGGTCTCGTTGCGGCTCTGCAGGCTCTTGAGGAACCAGCGCGCCTCCTGCAGGTGCGAGCGCAGGTAGGCGTTCTCCTCGCTGGAGTCGGCGCGGCGCACGAGGGCGGCGTACTGCGGGTTGATGCGCAGGCGCGGCAGCGCCTCGGGGTTGAGCTCCACGCGCCAGACGCCGCGCTGCTTGCGCACGAAGACGTCGGGGACCACGTACTCGGGCTCGGGGCCCGGCAGGGCCGAGCCGGGGCGCGGGTTGAGGCCGCGGATCAGGCCCACCACCTCGCGCAGGGCGTCCTCGTCGAGGCGCAGGCGGCGGCGGATCTGGGCGTAGTCGTGGGCGGCAAGCAGCTCGAGGTGCTCGCCCACGAGGCGCATGGCCTCCTCGCGCCAGGGCGTGCCCTCCGGGAGCTGGGCGAGCTGCACGAGCAGGCATTCGCGCAGGTCGCGCGCGCCCACCCCCACGGGGTCGAAGCGCTGGATGCGGTGCAGCACCGCCTCGACCTCGGCGAGCTCCACCTGCAGCTCCGGAGCGAGCCCCTGGTGGATCTCCTCCAGCGGCACGCTGAGGTAGCCGTCGTCGTCGATGGCGTCGATGATGGCGAGCGCGATGGCGGCGTCGGTCTCGCTGAAGGGGGTGAGGTTGAGCTGCCACAGCAGGTGCTCGCGCAGGCTCTCGGTGGCGGCGCCGCGCGGCTCCAGGCCCTCGCGCTCCTCGCCCTCGCCGCCCCCGGCCGCGGGCAGCCAGGCGTTGTCGTAGACGTCCTCCCAGGCGCTGTCGACCGGCAGCTCCTCGGGGATGGCCTGCTCCTGGGCACCCGCCTGCGGCAGCTCCGCGAGCGCCTCGGGGGCGGGCTCCTCGGCGACGGCCTCCGCGGCGGGCTCGGCCGCCGCCTCGGGCTCTGCGGCGTCGGCGGCCTCGTCCTCGCCGTCCTCCAGGGCCTCGAGCATGAGGTTGGACTCGAGGGCCTGCTGGATCTCGAGCTGGAGCTCGACGGTCGACAGCTGCAGCAGGCGGATGGCCTGCTGGAGCTGGGGCGTCATGGTGAGCTGCTGCCCCAGCCGCAGCTGCAAGGACTGCTTCATGGCCGCCACGTGCGGATCCCGGTCGGGCACGGCGGGCGCGGGACGGGCCCGCGCCGGCATGGTGCTTCCCTCGGACGGGCGCGCGGCGACCGCCGGCGCCCCGCAGGCGCCGGGCGCACGCCCGCTCGCGCGCGTCCCCCGAGACCGATTCTACTGCATTTCCCCGGGGCCAGGCAGGGAAGCGCGTCGCGCCCGGCGGGCGCCGTCACAGCCGGAAGTGCTCCCCGAGATAGGTCTCGCGCACCCGCGGGTCGGCCACGAGCGCCCCGGGCTCGCCCTCGGCCAGGATGCGGCCGTCGCTCAGGATGTAGGCGCGCGCGCAGATGCGCAGGGTCTCGCGCACGTTGTGGTCGGTCACGAGCACGCCGATGCCGCGCTCGGTGAGGTGGGCGACGAGGCGCTGGATGTCGATCACCGACAGGGGGTCGACGCCCGCGAAGGGCTCGTCGAGCAGCATGTAGCGCGGCTCGGCGGCGAGCGCACGGGCGATCTCGACCCGGCGCCGCTCACCGCCGGACAGCGCCAGGCCCGGGCTGTCGGCGAGGTGGCCGATCTGCAGCTCGTGCAGCAGCTCCTCGGCGCGCTCGCGGCGGGCCGTCTCGTCGAGCCCCGGGCGCAGCTCCAGCACCGCCAGCACGTTCTCGAGCACGGTGAGGCGCCGGAACACGGAGGGCTCCTGGGGCAGGTAGCCGATGCCGGCGCGCGCGCGCCGATGGAGCGGCTCGCGGGTGACGTCGCGGCCGTCGAGCAGCACGCGCCCGGCGTCCGGGCGCTCGAGGCCGACAATCATGTAGAAGCAGGTGGTCTTGCCGGCGCCGTTGGGCCCGAGCAGGCCGACCACCTCGCCCGGGTGCACCTCGAGGCCGACGCCGTCGACCACCGTGCGCCCCCGGTAGCGCTTGACCAGGCCCTCGGCGCGCAGGGCCGGCCCCGCCGCGGCGCTCACCGCGCCTCCCCGTCCTCGCCGCGCCGCGGCTCGATGGTCACGCGCACGCGCCCGCCGCCGTGCGCCTTGGGCTCGGCGCGCACCACCTCGCGCGCGAGATCGTAGGCGATGTGCTCGCTGCGGAAGACGTTGGGGCCCTGGCGCAGCACGGCCGCGCCGGTCAGGACCAGCGCCTCGCGCTGCGGCAGGTACTCCAGGCGCCGCGCTCGGCACTCCACGGGGTGTCCGCCGGGCGAGGCCGGTGCGCGGCGGCAGGTGGCGGGGTCGCCCGTGACGACCGCGCGCGTCAGCCGGCCCTCGGCGTCCGTGTGCACGGTGAGGCGCTCGCCGCGCGCCTCGAGCCGCCCCTGGCGCAGCCGCACGGCGCCGGTGTAGACGGCGACGCCGCGGCGCTCGTCGAGCTCGGCGCGGTCCGCCTCGACGCGCACCGGCTCGCGCGGGGGCGTTGCGGCCCCGAGCGAGCCCGCGGCGGCGAGGGCGAGGAGGAGGGCGGCGCTAGCCCTGCGGGCCATAGCGGCTCCTTACGCGGCTCAGCAGCTCGAGGCGCTCGCGCGCCAGCCAGGCGCGCAGCCCCACGGCTTCGGTCTCCATGCGCGGCGCGGCGAGACGCACGGCGAGGTCGGTCTCGGCATAGTCGCGCTCGGGGTAGGCCACCAGGCGCTCGGTCTCGATGGCCAGCGGCCGCCCGCCGGCCACGCGCCGCGCGCGCACGGCGCGCTCGAGCACCACCTGACCGTCGGCGGCGCGGGCGCGGCCGGCGCGCACCCGCCACACGTCGCCGCGGCGGGTGTGGAGCTCGAGCCGCGGCGCCTCCAGGCGGCTGCGGCCGTCGGCGCGGCCCTCGGCGCGCGCGGCCCGGAGGCGGTAGCGCAGGCGCCCGCGCTCGTCGTGCGCCTCGATCTCCAGGCCCTCGGCGTACCAGTCGCGCGGCGGCGCGCCCGCCTGCGGCCCGGGGGCTGCCGGGCGCGGCGCGCCGGCCTCGCGCACGGCGAGGCTCGCGAGGACGGCGAGCGCCCCGAGCAGCGGCACCAGCAGCAGGCCGAGGTGGCGCCTCACGACAGGTACCTCGCCAGCACGCGCTCGAGGTCGCCGCGCGCCTCGAGGATGAGCTCGCACACGTCGCGCGCGGCCCCGCGCCCGCCGGGGCTCGGCGTCTGCCAGTGGGCGTGGCGCACCACCAGGGGATGGGCGTCCTGCACCGCGATCGCCAGCCCCACGCGGCGCATCACCGGCAGGTCCACCACGTCGTCGCCCACGTAGGCGCACTCGGCGGCCTGCAGGCCGAGGCGGGCGATGAGGGCCTCGAAGGCGGGCAGCTTGTCGCGCTGGCCCTGGAAGACGTGCTCGATGCCGAGGCTCGCCATGCGGTGCTCGACCACGCGCGAGGTGCGGCCCGTGATCACGGCGAGCTCCACCCCGGCCTCCTGCAGCATCTTCATGCCGTGGCCGTCGCGCGAGTGGAAGGCCTTGTACTCCTCGCCGGCGTCGCCGAGGAAGAGGCTGCCGTCGGTGAGCACGCCGTCGACGTCGAAGACGACGAGGCGGATGCGGGCGGCGCGCTCGAGGATCTCCTGCACGGCGCGCCCCTCAGAGCACGCCCGCGCGCAGCAGGTCGTGCATGTTGAGCGCGCCGATCAGGCGCTCGCCATCCTCGACCACCAGCAGGGCGTTGATCTTGTGCGCCTCCATGATCTGCAGCGCCTCGGCGGCGAGCAGGTCGGCGCCCACGGTCTTGCAGTTGCGCGTCATGACGGCCTCGATGGGCGTGGCGTGCACGTCCACCTCGCGGTCGAGGGCGCGGCGCAGGTCGCCGTCGGTGAAGATGCCGAGGACGCGCTCCTCGCCGTCCACGACCGCGGTCATGCCGAGCCCCTTGCGCGTCATCTCCACCAGCGCGTCGCGCAGGAGCGTGCCCTCGCGCACCTTCGGCACCGCCTCCTCGGTGTGCATGATGTCGCGGATGAGGAGCAGCAGGCGCCGGCCCAGGCGGCCGCCGGGGTGGGTGCGGGCGAAGTCCTCGGCGGTGAAGCCGCGCGCCTCGAGCAGCGCGATGGCGAGCGCATCCCCCATGGCGAGGGTGGCGGTGGTGCTCGCCGTGGGCGCGAGCCCCAGCGGGCAGGCCTCCTGGGGCACGCTCACGTCGATGTGCACGGTGGCCGCGCGCGCGAGGGTCGAGGCCGGGTTGCCCGTCATGGCGATGAGCGGCACGCCGAGGCGCTTGATGAGCGGCAGGATGGTGAGGATCTCCTCGGTCTCTCCGGAGTTGGAGATGGCGAGCACCGCGTCCTTCGCGGTGATCATGCCGAGGTCGCCGTGGCTCGCCTCCCCCGGATGGACGAAGAAGGCCGGCGTGCCGGTGCTCGCGAGCGTGGCGGCGATCTTGCCGCCGATGTGTCCCGACTTGCCCATGCCGAGCACCACCACGCGCCCCTCGCACTCCAGCATGTGGCGGCAGGCGCGCGCGAAGGCGCCGTCGATGCGCGCCGCGAGCCCGGCCACGGCTTCGGCCTCGGTCTCGATGACGGCGCGGGCGAGGCGCAGCAGCTCGGACTCGTTCACGGAAGCGGGCTGGGGCGCTCAGGCGGCGGGCGCCTCGGGGTAGCCGAGGGCGGCGAGCTTCTCGGCGATGCGCGCGCGGTCGAAGCCGCTCCCGCGCACCGTCACGCGGCCCTCGTCGATGGAGACCTCCACCTCCTCCACGCCCGGCAGCTCCGCCAGGCCCTCGCGGATGGCGCTCACGCAGCCCTGGCAGCGCACGTTCTGCACCCGGAAGGTCTCGGTCTGCATCGCTCTCAGCTCCCCGCGTACAGCGCGTAGTCGTAGCCCAGGAAGGCGGCGAGCAGCAGCGCCCCCTCCCAGCGCTGGATGCGCCCCTCGCCGCGGAAGCCGTAGGCCATCGCGAACAGCGCCAGGGTGAGCGCGATCATCACGGGGAAGTCGCGCGTCAGCACCTCGGGCGCGAAGGGCGCCGGCCGGATCAGCCCCGGCAGCCCGAGGACCGCCAGGAGATTGAACATATTTGAACCGATGACGTTGCCCACCGCAATCTCGTCCTCGCCCTTGAGGGCGCCGGCCAGCGAGGCGGCGAGCTCCGGCAGGCTGGTGCCGATGGCGACCACCGTGAGGCCGATGACGAGGTCGCTGACGC
>WGBS01000168.1 GCA_015494165.1 Gammaproteobacteria bacterium
CGCCCCGACTGGTGCATCTCGCGCCAGCGCCACTGGGGCGTGCCCATCGCCTTCTTCGTGGACCGCGAGACCGGCGAGCCTCATCCCGACACCCCGCGCCTGATCGAGGAGGTGGCGCTGCGCGTCGAGCGCTACGGGATCGACGCCTGGCACGATCTAGACCCGGCCGAGCTGCTCGGCGAGGAGGCGGCCCGCTACGAGAAGGTCACGGACACCCTCGACGTCTGGTTCGACTCGGGCGTGACGCACCACTGCGTGCTCGAGCGCCGGCCCGACCTCGGGGTCCCGGCCGACATGTACCTCGAAGGCTCGGACCAGCACCGCGGCTGGTTCCAGAGCTCGCTGCTCACGGGCTGCGCCCTGCGCGGGGCCGCGCCCTACCGCCAGGTGCTCACCCACGGCTTCACCGTGGACGAGCAGGGGCGCAAGATGTCGAAGTCGCTCGGCAACGTGGTCGCGCCGCAGGAGGTGGTGGGCCGCCTCGGCGCCGACATCCTGCGCCTGTGGGTGGCGGCCACGGACTACCGCGCCGAGATGCGCGTCTCGGACGCCATCCTCGAGCGCATCGCCGACGCCTATCGCCGCATCCGCAACACCGCGCGCTACCTGCTCGGCAACCTGCACGACTTCGACCCGGAGACCGACGCCGTGGCGGGCCGCGAGCTCCTCGCCCTCGACCGCTGGGCGCTCGCGCGCGCGCGCGCGCTCGATGCGCGCATCCGCGCCGCCTACGAGTCTTACGAGTTCCACCGCATCTACCAGGAGCTGCACAACTTCTGCGTGGTCGACCTCGGCGGCTTCTATCTCGACGTGCTCAAGGACCGGCTCTACACCATGCCGCGCGCGAGCCGCGGGCGCCGCTCGGGGCAGACCGCCATGCAGCACATCCTCGAGGCCATGGTGCGCTGGATGGCGCCCATCCTCAGCTTCACCGCCGAGGAGATCTGGGGCCACATGCGCGGCGCGCGCGAGGAGTCGGTGTTCCTCTCGACCTGGCACGCGCTCCCGGAGGTGCCGCTGGAGGCCGGCGACGAGCTCGACGCCGAGGCCTGGGAGCGCATCCTCGGCGTGCGCGAGGTGGTGAACAAGGCGCTCGAGCAGGCGCGCGCGGCCGGGGCCATCGGCGGCTCGCTGGACGCCGAGGTCGAGATCTACGCGGGCGCCGAGCTGCACCAGGCGCTCGCGCGCCTCGGCGACGAGCTGCGCTTCCTGCTCATCGTCTCGGACGCGCGGCTCGCGCGCGAGACCGAGGCCCCGCCCGAGGCCGCCCACCACGAGCTCGCCACGCACGACGAGCTGTGGCTCGTGGTGCGGCCCTCGCCGCACCCGAAGTGCGTGCGCTGCTGGCAGCGCCGCCCCGACGTCGGCGCCGACCCCGACCACCCCGAGCTCTGCGGCCGCTGCGTGGTCAACGTCGAGGGCCCCGGCGAGGACCGGCGCCACGTCTAGCCGCGCGCCGTCCGGGGGACGCGGAACGCCCATGCTGAGGTGGCTGTGGCTCGCGGCGGCGGTGCTGGCGCTCGACCAGGCCGCCAAGCTCGCCGCCGAGCGCTGGATCGCGCCGCGCGCGCCGATCGAGGTACTGCCCTTCCTGAACCTCGTCTTCACCTACAACACGGGCGCGGCCTTCAGCTTCCTCGCCGGCGCCGGCGGCTGGCAGCGCTGGCTGTTCCTCGTGCTCGCCTTCGCCGTGAGCGCCGGCCTCGCGCTGTGGCTGCGGCGCCTGCGCCGCGACGAGCGCCTGACCGCGGGGGGCATCGCACTGGTGGTCGGCGGCGCGCTCGGCAACGCCGTCGACCGCATCGCCCGCCCCGGCGTGGCCGACTTCATCGACCTCCACTGCTGCGGCTGGCACTGGCCGGCCTTCAACCTCGCCGACAGCGCTCTTACCCTCGGCGTCGCCGCGCTGCTGTGGAGCGCCTGGCGCCACGACCGGCCGGGCTGACCACGGCCCAGGTGCGGGAATGCGGCCACGCCCGCGCCGCTGGGCCATAATGGGCGCATGGGCGGCATCACCGGAAGGCTGAGGCTGGCGGCGCGTGGCCGGCGGCGCGGCGACGGGGCCCCGGCGGAAGGCGGCCGCGTGCCGCCGGGCCAGCGCGTGGTCGAGCACTTCCCGGTCCTCGACCTCGGGCACCGTCCCACGATCCGTCCGGAGGACTGGCGCTTGGAGGTGAGCGGCCTGGTCGAGCGTCCGGGCACGCTCGACCTGGATGCGCTGCGGGGCCTCGGGGAGGTCGAGCGCACGCTCGACGTCCACTGCGTCACGGGCTGGTCGCGGCTCGGCCTGCGCTGGCGCGGTGTGCCGCTCGCACGCGTGCTCGAGGCGGTGGGGCCGCGGCCGGAGGCGCAACACGCCACTGCGCACGGCGCGGACGGCTACAGCGCCAACCTGCCGCTGGCGGTGCTGCGGCGCGAGGACGCGCTCCTCGCCTGGGCCGTGGACGGCGAGCCCCTGCCGCGCGAGCACGGCGGCCCCGTGCGGCTGGTCGTGGCGAGCCGCTATTTCTGGAAGAGCGTCAAGTGGGTCACCGCCCTGGAGCTGCACGCCGAGGACCGGCCCGGATTCTGGGAGCAGCGCGGCTACCACAACGACGGCGACCCTTGGAAGGAGGAGCGCTATGGCTGAGGCGGCGGCCCGCATCGGGCCCGGCGCGCGCGTGCGCATGCACTACGAGATCCGCCTCGAGGACGGCACCGTCGCCGACTCGAGCTTCGGCGGCGAGCCGCTCGAGTTCACGGTGGGCGACGGCACGCTGGTGGAGGGCCTCGAGCAGGTTCTCATGGGTCTCGCGGGCGGCGAGCGCAGGACCCTGCGCGTCGGGCCCGAGCAGGCCTTCGGCTACCGCGTCGAGGACTACGTGCACGAGCTGCCGCGCGCCGACTTCCCGCCGGACATGCGGCTCGAGCCGGGGCTCATCGTGGGCTTCGCCACCCCGGGCGGCGAGGAGGTGCCGGGCGCCATCGTCGAGGTGGGCGAGGAGCGCGTGAAGGTGGACTTCAACCACCCGCTCGCGGGGCACGAGCTCGCGCTCACGGTCGAGGTGCTCGAGGTGCGCGCGGGGGAGGGGGGCTGACCGTGGAGGTGCTGCTCGCGAGGCCGCGCGGCTTCTGCGCCGGCGTCGACCGCGCCATCGAGATCGTCGAGCGCGCGCTGGCCCGCTACGGTCCGCCCGTCTACGTGCGCCACGAGGTGGTGCACAACCGCCACGTGGTCGAGGACCTGCGCCGCCGGGGAGCGGTCTTCGTCGAGGAGCTCGACGAGGTCCCGCAGGAGGCGGTCGTCGTCTTCAGCGCCCACGGCGTGCCGCGGCGCGTGCAGGACGAGGCCGCCGCGCGCGGCCTGACGGTGCTGGACGCCACCTGCCCGCTGGTCACCAAGGTGCACGGCGAGGTGCGCCGCCACGCGCGCGAGGGGCGCGAGGTGGTCCTCATCGGCCACGCCGGCCACCCCGAGGTCGAGGGCACCATCGGCCAGTACGAGGCCGAGGCCGCGCCCGGCGCCGCCATCCACCTGGTCGAGGACGAGGAAGACGCCGAGCGCCTCGCGCCGCGCGACCCGCAGCGCCTCGCCTACGTCACCCAGACCACGCTCTCGGTGGACGACACCCGCCGCATCGTCGCCGTCCTGCGGCGGCGCTTCCCGGCGATCCAGGGCCCGCGCAGGGACGACATTTGCTACGCCACGCAGAACCGCCAGGACGCGGTCAAGCGCCTCGCCGCCGTCTGCAGGCTGGTGCTCGTGGTGGGCTCGCCGAACAGCTCCAACTCCAACCGCCTGCGCGAGATCGCCGCCGCGCACGGCGCGCGCGCACACCTCGTGGACGACGCCTCGCAGATCGACCCCGCGTGGCTCGAGGGCGTGGCGCGCGTGGGCGTGACGGCGGGCGCCTCGGCGCCCGAGCACCTGGTGGAGGAGGTGGTGGCGTGGCTGCGCGCGCGCGGCGCGACGCGCGTCGCCGAGCTCGAGGGCCCCGAGGAGGCCGTACGCTTCAGCCTGCCCCCGGCGCTCCGCGCCTGAGGGCCGCCTCGTTCAGTTCTGCCAGCAGGTCGCGGTGGTGTCGTTGCCGCCGGCGTCCTTGGCGCCCCGGTTGCCCGCCTGGTCGAGCGTGAAGCTGGCGCAGGTGGAGTCGCCCGCCTGCGTCGTGCCGGCCACGGGCGTCGCGGTCAGGGTGTAGGTCGTGGCCGAGGCCGCGATGGCGACATTGTAGTAGCCCTCCGGCGAGGAGACGGTGCCGGTGGGGCATCCGGCGGCGTTGAACTGGTTGCTGTCGGTGAAGCAGCGCTCGAGCCGCTGGGCGGTCTGCATGAGCGCCGCGGTCGCGTCCGAGCGGCGCGCCTTGCGCACCTGGTCGAGGTAGGTGGGATAGCCGATCGCCAGCAGGATGGCGACGATCACCACCACCACCATCAGCTCGATGAGCGTGAAGCCCCGCACGGAGGGCACAAGCGTGCGGCTTCTCACGTCACCTCCCCCTGCCCCTGGTCAGGGCGAGTTCGATCACTTCGATTCGCCGATTCGTGTACCGAAAGCGGTACTGGACGGCAACCGGTTTGGGTACCTGCATGAGCCTGTCGTAACCGATCTCCACATCCACGCCGCCTCGGCGGTCCACGATACGGGCGTCCTTCGCCAGCGTCAGGGTGCGATCGTCAATGTTGACGGCACGTCTTTCCTTATACGCAGCGTAAAGTATGCCTTTGCTGGCTGCAGTGTGATCCGCGCACCAAGCGGATCTGCTCGTGCCAACCGCGACGAGCGCGAGGACCCCCAGAAGGGAACCCACGTAGGTCTTCGCTCGCTTGCGCATCGCCTCGATCCTCCTGCCGCCCTATCGCACCAGCTCTACCCAGCTCTGGCGGCCGATCCCGCCCTGACCCGGCCGGTTGTCGACCTTCTGGATGGTGCCGCCGGCGAGCTGCAGGTATTTGACCATCTTCTGGTTCCCGCCGGAGCCGCCGGGGCCGGGCGGCTTCGTGACGCCGAAGGAGGGCCCGAAGGCGATGCCCTTGATCTGCATGCCACCGGCGGACTCGGTCACGGTGCCGAAGTCGACGAAGTCCGCCGTCGTGAACAGCCCGTCGGCGTTCACGTCGAAGGGCGACTCGTCGAGGCGCGACCCGCTGTCGAGCGCGAGCTCCATGAGCCAGCTCATGCCCCCATACTCACAGGGATCGTCGTCGGGCTGGATGGTCACGAAGATGATTCGGTCGTCAAACACCACCGCCGGGCTGATGACGCGCTCGCCCTTGTTGTCCGTGGTGCCGTCGACGATCAGGTCCATGTACCAGCCCTTGTGGGTGCTCCAGTCGATCGCGTTCGCCGTGGTCTGGCGCGCCGTGAAGGTGCCGCCGCCGCTCAAGGTGGTCGTCACCTCCTGCAGGATCTTCTGCTGCAGCAGCTCGCTGCGGCTGACCGTGCCGGCGGCGTCGAGCTTGTCCCAGATCGCGTAGAAGGTCTGCGTGGTCTGCCCGGTGGCGCTGTTGTCCCCCGTCTCGAGGTACTTGCCCGTGCCGAAGTAGATCATCACGCCTCCGAGCCCGGCGGGATGGCGCGTGACGATGGGCATGACCGTGATGGGCTGGGCCTTGGGCGAAGCCCCGGGGCTGCGCGCCTGGAAGATCGGCGTTCCGCCGCCCGCCGTGGGCGTCACCTTCCAGGCGCCCGGAGACGGGTCCGTCAGGTCGAAGCGCCACAGGTTGCCGAACAGGTCGCCGGCGTAGACGTAATCGGCCACGAAATCGCCGTTGATGTCCACGACCGCCGGGGTGGCGAGACCGTTGGGGCGGCTGAGCCCCTCGGGGTCGTCCGCCATCCCGGCGCCGGTGTCGATCTTCTTGATGAGCGATCCGTCGGACAGGCGCACGATATAGAGGACGGCGTTTCCGGTGGAGGAGTCGTTCGCCGCCCCGTCGCCCCCGTTGTCGACGGTGTTGTTGTAGCCGTTGCCGAAGATCGCGGCCCACTCGCCGTTGGCGAGCTTGACGATGCTCGCCGCGCCGTAGGTGTAGCCGAGGTCGGCGTCGTCCTTGTCCGTGAACTCCCACAGCACCTTGGCGGCGCCGCCGCTCTCGGTGAGGAAGTTGGCCGGGTTCGTCACGTCGAGGGCGAACACCCCCTGACCGCCGCCTCCGAGCGTGCCCACGAGCACCGTGCGCCACGAGCCCGAGACGAAGGCGTCGACGGCCGTGACCTGGCCGTCTACGTAGTAGGTGTGCCCGTAGCCGGGGTCGGTGAGGCGATTGAGCTTGTCGAAGACCGCCCCCGGCACGTAGGCGAACACCTCCTCGCCCGTCTCGGCGTTGAAGCCGTGCAGCATGCCATCGTTGGCTCCCACGTAGACCATCGGCAGGCGGCCTGCACCGCTGTTGAGCGCGGCGACGCTCTCCCGGAAGCCCGAGTAGGGCGCGGCCTCGAGGGTGTCCGGGTAGGGGAAGTCCGGCACGCGCCCCACGTAGACAGGCGCCGAGTGGACGATGTCGCCCAGCTTGTGGGTGCGCGCGCGGAAGCCGCTCACGGTCTCCCCGCGGATGTAGTTCAGGCGCTGCGAGCCCTTGCCGTCGCTGGCGCCGGTCGCGGGGTTCTTGTCGAGCAGCTCGGCCTGCGTGGCGTCGATCTCGTTCGCGGTCGGCGAGGAGGGGTTGGCGGGCCAGCGGAAGGGGACGCCCTTCTTCAGGGACGGCTTGTAGGTGATGATGTGGCGCGCCGTGCTGTGGGCGTCGGCCTGGCTGTCGACCTGGTCGCGGGCGTTCCATACCGCCGGCGTGCAGATCGTGCCCGCCGGGCCCGTGCAGGGGCTGCCGCTCCCGTCGGCCAGGTCGAAGGCGAGCAGCTCGCCGGTCCAGGTCCCGGTCTGGAAGCGGGCCTGGAACAGGCGCGAGCCGCCGACGATGGAGCCGCTGCTCAGACTCGGCGCCGAGGCGGCAGCGGTGCGGTCGGCGATGCTCCCGAGGATGGATTTCAAGGCATTGGTGAGCGCTATCGGGTCGCTCGCCGAGAAGAACTGGCCGCGGCTGTTGAGCGCCGCGTGCCACAGGTCATAGACGTTGTTCGAGCTATAGGCCGCAGTGCCCGGCCAATGCCTGCTGCCGCTCCGGAAGTCCGCGTAGGCGCCGCTGTAGGTGTCGCCGCCCCAGTCGCTCCCCAGAAAAGACTCGAGACCGAGGGCGACGAAGAAGTTGACCATATGCTGCCAGCTCGCGGGGTCGTTCTTGGGGTTCCAGTACTGGACGGTCGCGTTCGCGTCCGTCTCCACGATGTAGGCCGGAACCTTGTTCGCAACGCTCGATGCGAGATCCCGCGCCCAGTAGTAGAAGGCGATGTCGGCGAGGTTCACATCCGCATCGCTGTGGTAGGGGTGGGCCGTGGCGCTGGACTCCGCCGGCGAGTAGCTCTTGCCGTCGGGCAGGGTGTGGGCCGTGTTGTCGTAGTCGCCGATACCGCCGGGCGTGCCCCCGTTCCAGAGGCCGTCTGTCAGCCCGATGTGGAAGCTCTGGCGGCAGGCTCGCGCGCTGGAGCTGGAGTCGAAAGGATCGTCACGATAAGGAGCTGTGCCCGAGAGGGCCTGCCCGGCACGGTTGACTGCATGCCGGAGCGGCGTGTTCATGTCTGAAGGCATGCGGAAAAGCCAGTCGTAGAAATGTGACCGGTGTGCTCCGGAGAATGTCCGCATCCGGCTGTCATAGGTGTTGCCCTGCCAGTCGCGGCAGCTCGTGTCGAAGCCGTCGCAGGAATGGAGGTTCTGCCAGCCCAGCCGGACGTTGCCGCCCATGGTGGCGAAGGCGCGCGAGGCGGCCGTGCGCACCATGAGGCTGCGGGTCCGATAGAAGGAGTACCAGTTGGCGAAGTTCTGCCGCTCGTCGGTGCCGCCAGGCCCCGAGGTGCTGCTCACCACGATGCGCTTGTAGCAATTGTCGTCGTCCTTGCTGCCGCTGCAGCCGGACAGGCTTGAGTCAAACACGTAGTAGTACGCCGGCACCCCGGTCGTCTGTTTTGCGGGAGGATAATCGGCTGCCGGGTTTCTGGCCACGTAATGGCAGGAGGAGCCCCAGTTCCACCAGGGCTCGGGAATGAAGGGGTTCCAGTTGCCGCACCAGCCGGCCAGATAGAGCTCTATGGTGGGCTGGTAGGAGGTAGAAAGATTTACGGGGGGGGCGAGGCCGGTGTTAAAGCCATCGATGTAGGCGCTGGTGAAGCTTGTGCTCAACGGGAGGCCGTCCGGGCCGAGCGGCGGCAAATAGGTCACGTTTGGGTTGTAGTACATGGGGTTGAAGTCCGCCGACTTGAAACGGCGGGAATTGGCAATGGGCTCGACCCACAACCCATCCGGAATATAGGCCCACGCCATGCTGCCGGAGTCGTCGAAGGTCACGAGGATGTTGGCGGGGACGCCGCCGCCGGTGACCAGCGGCACCTCGCTGAGCGACAGCGGCGCGGCCGAGGCCGCGATGGCGCCGCCCAGGAACCCGACGACGGCGACGCAGGCGCTCGCCAGGCGGCGCCCTGCGGCGCGCTTGCGGTGGTGCATCTTCGCTCTGCCCTGGGTCATGGCCGAGCTCCTCCTGTGCCTCGCGCGCTAGAAGCGCAGCGCATAGGTGCTCTGGAGCAGCACCTCGGTGGCCGAGTCGGCGCCGGTGGCGCGCGCGGTGATCCGGTAGAACCAGCGGCCCGGTACGTTGCCGGTGCCGATGTTGAGGGTGGCGGCGTGCGGAACGAACTGGAGCTCCTCGATCACGTACTGCGGCGTTAGGGAGCCGACGGCGGCCGCGCCCGTGCCGTTGGTGCCCCACCAGGCGCCGTCGACGCTCGGGTCGAACCACCAGGGTTTCTCGTCGGTGGCGTCGGGATCGGGGCCGTTCGCTGCCCAGACCTTGGCATAGCACGGCGATCCGGTGTCGGACACGGGGCGGGCAGGGCTTGCGAGCAGGCAGCCCTCGGCCTCACGCAGCGCCGCTTCGGCGGCCTCGAAGGCGCGCGCGCGGTCGCGCAGGTTGCCCGCCATGCGCTCCTCGAGCAGCGTGGAGCGCATGCTGCTCAGGCCGATGATGGTGATGACGAGCAGGATCAGCAGGCCCACGACCAGGGCGGCGCCCCGGCTCCGGGCCGGCACGGGGGGCGTGCGGCGCGGGGCCTGTGCGGTCTTCCTCATGGCAGCCGGTTCCTCAGGGCGGCGGTGGCGGTGAAGACGAGGTGCAGGCGCTTGTCCGTGGGGCTCACCGTCTCCGTCCCGACGCTGAAGGTCCGGGGCGACTCGACCACGTTGTCGAGGATGCTCCGCACCCAGAGGTTCACGGTGACGGCGACGATCTGGTCGGCGGAGACGCTGCCGGGCGAGTCGCTGCGCGTGTCGGCCGAGCCGTCGCCGTCGGTGTCGAGGGCCACGCTGATCTCCATCCCCTGCACGCCCTCGACCAGCTCCACGGGCGTGCCGCCGTTGTCCTGCCGGTAGAGGGCGTAGACGGGCTGCCCCGCGTCGTCGGTGCGGCCCGTGTCGCCGACGAAATACTTGCGCGTGAGGTATGCCAGCACGAAGGCCTGCTGCGCGTAGGCCTTCGAAAGGCGGGGCTGCGTGTTCTTGTTCGACCCGTGGGCGATGTTGACGCCCACGGCGCCGCCTCCGGAGGCCACCGCGGTGGCCGCGAAGATATCGGCGCGTTCACAGTCGGTGACGATGAGCACGTCGCCGGCGGCCCAGGAGTACGGGTTCGCCGCGACATGCACCTGGGCGGTCTCGTTGGCCATCGGGCTGCTGACCGCGACCATCTGCGGCGCCGCGAAGCGCAGGGTGATCGTGTCGGTGCCGGCGACGACGCTGCCCGCCCCACCGCCGCCGCCGGCGGCCTCGTCCTCGATCTGGACCGCGTTGCTCGCGTCGAGGGTGTAGCCGGGGTCGGGGCTGCCGTCGCCGTCGAGGTCCACGATGTTCGTGACGGCGCCGCTCCCGGCCGCGGGGCAGCCGGCGTAGCCGGCCATGCGGATGTCGCGCACGAGGGCGGCGGTGGCGAAGCGGCCGGCCTCCTGCACGCGCGCGAGCGCCTCGGTCGCGCGGTAGGCCTGCTTGGCCGAGACGTAGACCTGCACGACCCCGGCGACGACGAGCAGGCCGATGGCGATGGCCACGAGGAGCTCGACCAGGCTGAGCCCCATGAAGCGGCGCAGTGGGCGATGTGCACGCATCGTCACAGCCCCGTCGTATAGGTCCAGGTCTTGGTCGCCGCTCCGTCCAGTCCGCGGCTGTCGTTCCACTGGATCGTCACGGTGACCGTCGTGGTGCTCCCCGCGGTGGCGACGTTCACCGCCCCGTCGCCCTGGGGCAGGCTGGCGGCGAGGCTGTCGAGCCAGGCCTTGAGGTCCTTCTCCGCGACGCTGGTTCCCGTGGGGGCCGCGTCGGAGAGGGCGATGTTGTAGGCCGTGGCGTTGGCGCGGTTGGCGCGGATCCGGTCGAGGATGTCCTGCGCCAGGATGGAGGCCTGCGAGCGCATGTGGGCGCTGTGGGCGTTGCGGATCGCGGTGAGCTGCAGGTTGGCGAGCCCGAGCAGCCCGATCGAGAGCACGAGCAGCGCCACGAGCGCCTCGACGAGGGAGACGCCGGCGTGGGCCCGGCGCGCGCTGCGCGGCGGCTTCCTGATGGCGCGCATCGTCTTCATGAGCAGGTGATCTCGCTGAGGGACGGGCGGCCGGCCGCATTGACCGTGATCCTGCGGCCTTTCTCGCCCGTGCGGTCGCCGTCGCACAGGTCGAAGGAGACCCCGGCCGTGGGGCTGTCCAAAGTGCCGTCGCCGCGGTAGACGAGCGAGGTCGCGCCGCCGCTCTCGTTCAGGGTCAGCGAGCCGCCCAGCCCCGGCTCGGCACGCAGGATCTGGTAGCTGGCACCGGAACAGTCGAGGCTCTGGTCGGCCTCCACGGTCCAGCCCTGGCTCCACTGGGCGGGGCTGCCGGCGGCTCTCACCTGCACGCACCGGTTGCGCCGCAGGGCCTCGGTCCGGGCGTAGTGGAGCGAGGCGACGAGGCGGTTGGCGGCCTCGGCCATGCGGTTGTTCGACAGCATCTCGCGGAAGGCGGGCACGCCCCAGGCGAGCAGGATGGCGAGCACGGCCAGGGCGACCATGAGCTCGATGAGCGTGAAGCCGTGGGCTGGCTGGCGCATGCGCCCTATATAGAGCGCCGCCCTGCCGGCGTCACCCCCGCGCGCGACGAATCCGGTGGCCTGCCCGATGAATGGCGCGGCTGCGCTCGAGGTCGTGAACAGTGTCAAAAATGCTGACGCAGCGTGGCCTTCCGTGCGAGCATAGGCCGCCCCGTACCGGGTGTTCGGGCCTGCAAGGAGAACCGAGGGTGGGACGTGCGGACGTGCTCGTGATCGGCGCGGGCATCAACGGCCTGCTCACGGCGCTGGAGCTGCGCGAGGCCGGCGCGGCGGTGCGCGTCCTCGACCGCGGGCCCGCCGGACGCGGTGCGAGCTGGGCGGGCGGCGGGATCCTCTCGCCGCTCCACCCGTGGCGCTACCCGGATGCCGTCACCGCGCTCGCGCGCTGGAGCCAGGCGCGCTGGCCGGCGCTCGCCGCCCAGCTGCGCGAGGCCTCCGGCGTCGATCCCGAGTGGTGGCGCTGCGGGCTGCTGGTGCTGGGCCTGGACGGGGACGAGCGTATGGCGGCGCGCGGCTGGTGCGCGCGCCACGGCCTGGCTGCGCTCGACGCCGACGCGCTCCCGGTCCCGGAGCGCGCCCGCTGCCTCGCCGGGGAGGTGCTGGAGCCGGAGGCGCTGTGGCTCCCGGACATCGCCCAGGTGCGCAATCCGCGGCTGGTGCGCGCGCTGCGCGGGGCGACGCTCGCGGCGGGGGTGGAGCTGGCCGAGGGCCGGGCGGCGGAGGCGCTCGAGGTGCGTGGCGGGCGCGTTCAGGGCGTGCGGACGGCCGCCGGACGGGAGGAGGCCGGCGCGGTGCTGGTCACGGCGGGCGCGTGGAGCGCGGGGCTCTTCCCGCCGGGCCTGCGCGCGCCGCGGGTCGAGCCCGTGCGGGGCCAGATGCTCGCCTGGCCGCCGGGGGCGGCGGCGCTGGCGACGATCGTCCTCCGCGGCGGGCACTATCTGATCCCGCGCCGCGACGGGCGCATCCTGTGCGGGAGCACGGTCGAGCGCGCCGGGCTGGACGCCGCGACCACGGAGGCCGGCCGGGCCGAGCTCGCGCGCGCCGCGGCGGCGCTCTGCCCCGCCCTCGGCCGGGCGGCGCCCGATGCGCACTGGGCGGGGCTGCGGCCGGCGGCGCCCGGCGGGGTGCCGTATATCGGGCCGCACCCGGACGCCGAGGGGCTGTTCCTCAACGTGGGGCAGTACCGCAACGGCGTCGTGCTGGCGCCGGCCTCGGCGCGGCTCGCGGCCGACTGCCTCCTCGGGCGCGCGCCCACGCTCGACCCGGCCCCCTATGCCTTCGACGCCCCGCGGCCCGCGGAGGTGGACAGCGTCTAAATTCTTGAGTAGATTGCTATGAGGACGAAACCTGACGCGAGCCAGCAAATGCCCCGCCGCGACGAGCTGCCCCTCGACCGTGGCCAGGTGATCGACCTCCTGCAGGCGCACGGCATCCTGCCCACGCAGCAGCGGGTGGAGATCGCCCAGGTCCTGTTCGCGCGTCCCCAGCACCTGTCGGCGGACCAGGTGCTGGCGGCCGTCAACCGCGAGCGCCACCTGGTCTCCAAGGCGACGGTCTACAACACGCTGGGCCTGTTCGCCCGCAAGGGGCTGGTGCGCGAGGTCATCGTGGATCCCAGCCGGGTCTTCTACGATCCGAACACCGAGGACCACTACCACTTCTACAACGTCGACACGGGCACCCTCGAGGACCTCGACCCGGCGGAGCTCGCCCTCGGCGAGCTGCCGCCGCCGCCGCCGGGCACCGTCACCGAGGGGGTGGACGTCGTCATCCGCGTGCGCAAGGCCGAGGGCGGCTGAGCGCGTTGCCCGCGCCCCCGGCCTCCCCTATACTCCGGGCGCTTCCGGCCGCCGGTGTAGCTCAGCGGTAGAGCAACCGCCTCGTAAGCGGTAGGTCAGGGGTTCAAATCCCCTCACCGGCTCCATCCGTCCGCGGCCTGCCTCAGTCGTCGTCGGTAATGCGCACCACGGTCCAGCCGAGCGCGCGGTAGTCGTTGACCTGCGCGGGGCCGGCGGCGGCCACGTCGACCTCGTCCGTGAAGTCCTCGGGCGCGAGCCCGCGCCAGCCCGCGAAGGTCCCGCACACGTGCACCGGCGCCCCCAGCGCGCGCGTCAGGCGCGCCAGCCGCATGCGCGTCTCCTCGTCGACGTCGTCGCGGGTGAGGGCGAACATCTCCTCGCCGTGGCTCACGACCGCGACCGGAAGGTCGGGAAAACGCTCCCGAAGCCGCCGGATGGCGCGCTCGACGGCCGGCAGCGCCCACTCGAGCCCGTCCTCGTCCTCGGTCACGATCTCGAAGACCACGCCGGCGGGCGGGCTCTGTGAGCGCAGCATCCGGTCCACCGCCGCCACGCCCTCCCCGGCGCTGCAGGCGAGGGAGGCCGCGAGCGCCAGGCTCGTCCCGAGCGCGTGGAGCGCCCCGAGGCCGATGCGGTGTGGCAGCGCCATATGTCGCGAAAGTTTACACCTGGGGCCGCGCGGGCAGCGGGGGGCCCAGCTCCGCAGACGGGATCCGGCGCAAGTCACGGAACCGCATGGCCCCTCCGGCGCGCTGGCGTGATTCCTGCCTTCTTGCTGGTGCGGGCATGGGCCTGGGCCCGTGCCGGCGTCCTGCGACGGGGGTGCCCCCGCAGAGCGGGGAGGGGAAAAGATGATCGCGAGACTGGTGCAGATGCTGACGATGCTCGGGGCCACGAGCGTGGCATGGGCCCATCATGTCGACGCGCCGTGGGGCCATGTCGCGGTGGGCGACGTGCCGGAGCCGGCGACGCTGGGACTGATCGCGGCGGGGGCGGCGGTCGGGCTGCTGCGCCGCCGCCGGCGCTGAGCGCCGCTGCCCGTGGGCGGGCGGCCGGGAGAGGGCTCGCCCGGGGCTAGGGGGCCTCGAAGCGCAGCGAGAGGTCGAGGGCGCGCACGTCCTTGGTGAGCGCCCCGACCGAGATGCGGTCGACGCCGGTCTCGGCGACGGCGCGCACGTTCTCGAGGGTGATGCCGCCCGAGGCCTCGAGCTCGGCGCGGCCGGCGGCGCGGCGCACGGCCTCGCGCAGCGTCGCGAGGTCGAAGTTGTCGAGCAGGATCGCGGGGGCGCCGGCGGCGAGCGCCTCCTCGAGCCCGGCGAGGTCCTCGACCTCCACCTGCAGCGGCGCCCGCGGCGCCAGCCGCCGCGCGGCCTCGACCGCCGCGGTGATGGAGCCCGCGGCGGCGATGTGGTTCTCCTTGACGAGGATCGCGTCGTGGAGCCCCATGCGGTGGTTGTGGGCGCCGCCGCAGCGCACGGCGTACTTCTGGGCCGCGCGCAGCCCCGGCACGGTCTTGCGCGTGTCGAGGATGCGCGCGCGCGTGCCGGCGACGGCCTCCACATAGCGCCGCGCCAGCGTCGCCGTACCGCTCAGGAGCTGCAGGAAGTTGAGCGCCGTGCGCTCGGCGGTGAGCATGCCGCGCGCGGGCCCCTCGAGGCGCGCGAGGACGGCGCCGGGCGCGAAGGGCCCAGCCTCGGGCACGAGCCATTCCACGCGGGTGCCCGGTGCGGCCTGGCGGAAGGTCTCCTCGAACCAGGGGCCGCCGGCCAGCACGCCGGCCTCGCGCGCGAGCAGCACGGCGCGCGCGCGCCGGCCGGCGGGCACCAGCGCGGCGGTGAGGTCGCCCGGGCCCACGTCCTCGGCGAGCGCGCGGCGCACGTCCTCGGCGACGGTGGGCGGCGGCGTGGGCGCGGCCACGGTCAGCGCACCGGCCGCTGGGGGCGCGAGAAGTAGTCGCGCTCCATGCGCACGACGAGGCCCGCGAGCAGCCACAGCGAGATCAGGTTGGGCAGGGCCATGAACAGGTTGGCGATGTCGGCGAGGTTCCAGACGAGCTTGAGCGGCACGGCCGCGCCGACGATCACCACCAGCGTGTAGATCACCCGGTAGGGCATCACCGCCCGTGGCCCGAGCAGGAAGCGCGCGGCGCGGTCGCCGTAGTAGGACCACGCGATGGTGGTCGAGTAGGCGAAGAGCATGAGCCCCACGCCCACGATCCAGCCGCCCGCCGGCCCGAGCACCAGGCTGAAGGCGTGCGCCGTGAGCGCCGCGCCCTTGAGGCTCTCGTCCGGCGTCTGCCAGGCGCCCGTGACGACGATGGCGAGCCCCGTCATGGTGCAGATCACCAGCGTGTCGATGAAGGGCTCCATCATGGCCACGAGCCCCTCGCGCACGGGCTCGCTGGTGCGTGCCGCCGCGTGCGCCATGGGCGAGGAGCCGAGCCCCGCCTCGTTCGAGAACAGCCCCCGCGCCACCCCCCAGCGGATGGCCTCGCCGACGGCCGCGCCGCCCACGGCCCAGGGGTTCAGGGCATGCTGGACGATGGTGGCGAAGGCGGCCGGCACCTCCGGCAGGTGGTTGGCGATGACGATCAGGGCGCCGGCGACGTAGAGCACCGCCATGAAGGGCACGAGCATGCTCGCCACGCGGGCGATGCGGCGCACGCCGCCGATGATGACGAGCCCCACGAGCGCGGCCAGCACCAGCCCGACGGCGCCGCCGTGGCCCTCGAGCGCCGGGACCGCGTAGCGCAGGCCGTCGACGACGGAGTTGGCCTGCACCATGTTGCCGATGCCGAAGGCCGTGACCATGGCGAAGAGCGCGAAGGCCCGGGCGAGCCAGGGCCGCCCCGCGCCGCGCGCCAGCGTGTACATGGGCCCCCCGGAGATCTCGCCCCCGGGCGAGACCTCGCGGAAGCGCAGCGCCAGCGAGCACTCGGCGAACTTGGTCGCCATGCCGATGGCCGCCGTCACCCACATCCAGAACAGGGCCCCGGGCCCGCCGAAGGCGATGGCCGTGGCGACGCCTGCGATGTTGCCGGTGCCCACGGTGGCCGAGAGCGCCGTGCTCAGCGCCTGGAAGTGCGAGACCTCGCCGACGTCGCGGTGGCTGCTGTAGCGGCCAGAGAGCAGCGCCAGCGCATGGCGGAAGCCGCGCACCTGCACGAGCCGCAGGCGCACGGTCAGATAGAGGCCCGTGAGCAGCAGGACGCCGAGCGTGAGGGGGCTGGACCAGAGGGCGCCGGCGATCTCGCCCGTCCGCTCCGTCAACCACGCCAGGAACTCGTGCATGGCCGCCTAAGCTAGCCGAGCGCGCGGGCGCGGGGCAAGGCGGGCCCAAAAGGAAACGGCCCGGCCGGGGCCGGGCCAAGACACGGGGGGAGAGGAGAGGGACGGCCCCTTTCTGCGGGGGCTCGTCGTGCTGCGATCAGGCCGTGAGGTGGCGCTTGAGCGCCTCCACGGCGGCGTTCATGGCGCGGTCGAAGAGCGGCACGTCCTCGAGGATGCGCGCGTCGCCGCGGCGCAGCTCCGCCGCGAGCCCGTGCAGGGTCTTCTCGGCCACCTTGGCGCCCTTGCGGTTGACGAAGACCATGCGGTCGGTCACGGGGCTGCGCCAGGAGAGCTTGGCGCGCACCCGCCCGCCCTCCTCGTCCGGGAGCTCGAACCAGGTGCCGACCTCGACGCGCTCGAGGCGCTCGACGTGCTCGTCGCGCGCGGCCGGGTCCGGCAGGCCGCCCGCGTCCTCGGCGGCGAGCACGATCTCCTCGACGATGCCGTCCTCGCCGAGGCGCTCCTCCGGCAGCGACTCGGCGCGCGGCGCCGTCTCCGCCGTCTGCTCCTCCGGCGGGATCTCG
Source organism: Gammaproteobacteria bacterium (assembly GCA_015494165.1). Classification (GTDB taxonomy): domain Bacteria; phylum Pseudomonadota; class Gammaproteobacteria; order S144-34; family S144-34; genus S144-34. The sequence goes on from WGBS01000168.1 coordinate 16,800, forward strand.
GGCACGGCGAGGCGGGGCTCCTGCGGCGCCTGTGCCCCTTCGCCGGCGTCCGGGTCGCCGGCGCACGCCCGGTCCTCGCTGCCGGGCAGCGGGCGGCCGCGCAGCACGGCGATGTGGCAGGCCTCGAGCTCGGCGAGGTAGGCCTGCGCCTCGTCCTCGTGCAGCGAGACGAGCGCGAAGCCCGCGCGGAGCTCCTCGACCAGCGGGGCGACGGCCCGCGCGTAGGCGGCGCGGTCGGCGGCGCTGCCCGGCTGCACGCTCCAGGCGAGGCGCTGGGCGACCTCGACGGCCTGGAGCCAGCGCTCCGAGCCCTCGCCCTCGCGCAGGGCGATCATCACCAGCACGTTGTGCCACGGCCCCTCGAGCAGGCGCCGCGCCACGGGCGGCAGCGGGCGGCCGGCGACGGCCTCGGCGATGGCCTCGGCGGCACGGGCACGCGCGATCTCGAGGCGCTCGCGCCCCTCGGAGGCCTGGCGGATGCGCTCCTCGACCAGGGCGAAGTGGCGCTCCTCGGCCTCCAGGTAGGCCTCGAAGTCCTCGAGCAGCGTCTCGAACAGGCCCACGTCCTCGCCGAACTCCGTGAGGACGCGGTTGACCGTCTCCTCGATCTTGGCGTAGAGGCTGCCGGGGCCGCGGTCGGCGCGCTCGTCCCAGCCGAGGGCGGCCTGGGCGAGGGTGTTGAGCAGGCGGCGCGCCGGGTGGCCCTTCTGGGAGAAGAAGCCCTTGTCGAGGATGGCGACCTTGAGGATCGGGATCTGCAGCCGGCCGATGAGGGCCTTCATCGGCTCCGGCAGGTTGCGGTCGTCGAGGATGAAGTCGAACAGCATCCCGATCATGTCGATGACGTCGTCATCGACGCGGTTGATCGCGGCCGCCCCGCTCGCGGGGTGGATGCGGCGGATCTGCTCGACCAGCGCCTCCTTGACGTCGCCCTCGACGGCGGGCTCGGCCGAGCGCTGCAGCGCGTCGAGGGCCCCGACCACCTCGGTGGTGCCCCAGTAGCTCCCGCCGGCGGGCACGGTGCCTTCCTTGTTGCGGCCGATGAGGGCGAGCAGCGTCTCGAACAGCGCCGCGTCCGCCGCGGCGCCCTCGCCGACACCCGGCGGCAGCTCCACCGAGGGGCCGGGCTGGACCGAGGTGGGCGCCACGCGGGCGCGCGTGCCGTGCGCCGAGGGATAGGTGCGCGCGCGCACGCGCAGGTCCGGCAGCACGCCCGCGGCGACCAGCATGCGGTTGGCCTCCTGGTAGAGCGTGCCGAGCTCCGAGACCACGAAGCGGTCGAAGAGCTTGAGAACGATGAGGCGCACGCGCAGCTCTACGTCCATGCTCTCGCTCGCCTCGCGGAAGGCCTCGCACAGCCGGCGCGGGGCGAGCGGCATCTCGTCGGGCTCCACGCGGCGGCGTCCCATGAGCGCCTGGAAGCGCTCGCGCAGGGCGTGGAGCTCGCCGCGGTAGCGCGCCTCGGCCTTGTCCACCATGCCGGCGATCGCCACCGACTCCTCGACCTCCTCCTCGTCGACGAGGCTGAGCGAGGGCTCCTGCGGCGCGGCGGGGGCGCGCGGCGCGCCCGTCAGCAGCAGGTCGAAGCCCGCGGCCACCGCATCGAGGAAGCGGCGCTCCATCTCGGCGCGCGCGAGCCGCACCGCGCGCATGGCGTCGAAGTAGGCGCTCTGCTGCGCGTTGCTCTCGGCCTTCTCGGCGAGGTCGAAGAGCGCGTCGTCGACGTTGTCGAACATGTTGCGCGCGAGCTCGCGCAGCTGCCCGCGCGCCTGGTCACGGAGCCTGCCGACCACGGTGCCGGCATGGGGCTGCCGCGCGGCACGGCGCGGCTCTGCGCCTTCCAGCGGGATGACCTTGCGCTCGTGCATGGCTCTGCCCTCGTCCTCTCCAGCCGTGGGTCGTGGTGCGGCGCCTGCCGCCGCCCCGACGCCAGCGTGGCCTCAGCTTGCAGCGCAGCCCGGCGGGATTCCGTGAACCGCTCCGCACGCGGGCGCGCCGTGTGGCCGAAGCGTGATGCGGGTCACGGCGGGCCCGACGGACGGGCGTCCACGGCGGACGTGCGGCGCAGCGAGCGCTTCTCGGCCTCGACGAGCGCCACCAGGAGGGCGGTCGCGAGCGCCGCGCGCGCCCAGGCGCCGGCGTCGACGGCGGCGGTGGCGAACAGCGACTGCATCGGGGCGAGATAGGTGAAGGCGAGCTGCAGGACGAGCACGGCGGCGATGGCCGCCGGCACCCAGGGGTTGGGCGCCGCTGCGCGCAGCCACAGGGGCGCGTGCAGGCGGCGGGCGTTGAGCAGGTAGCCCGCCTCGAGCAGCACGAGCGTGTTGACCGCGGCGGTGCGCGCGGCGGCGAGCTCGCCGGTGAGCGCGAGCTCCCAGGCGAAGACGGCGTAGGTGACGCCCACCATGAGCAGGCCGACGAAGGCCGTGCGCCACAGCACGAAGCCCGACAGCAGGCGCTCGTCGCGCGGGCGTGGCGGACGGCGCATGACGTCGGCCTCGGCGGGCTCGACGGCGATCGCGAGCGCCAGCGTCACGGCCGTGACCATGTTGACCCACAGGATCTGCACCGGCGTGATGGGAAGCGTCTGGCCGGCGAGCACCGCGGCGACGATGACGGCCGCCTCGGCGGCGCTCGTCGGCAGCACGAAGGCGATGGCCTTGCGGATGTTGTCGTAGACCGTGCGGCCCTCCTCGACGGCGGCGGCGATGGAGGCGAAGTTGTCGTCTGCGAGCACCACCTCCGCCGCCTCGCGCGCGGCGTCCGTGCCCTTGCGCCCCATGGCGACGCCGACGTCGGCCTGGCGCAAGGCGGGCGCGTCGTTGACCCCGTCGCCGGTCATCGCCACGACCTCGCCGCGGCGCTGCAGGGCGCGCACCAGGCGCAGCTTGTGCTCGGGCGTGGTGCGCGCGAAGACGTCCGTGCGCTCGGCCGCCGCGGCGAGGGCCTCGTCGCCGAGGGCGTCGAGGGCCGCGCCCGTCAGCGCCTCGGGCGCCTCGCCGCCGATGCGGAAGCGCGCCGCGATGGCGCGCGCCGTCGCGGCGTGGTCGCCGGTGACCATCTTGACGCGGATGCCCGCCGCGCGGCAGCGCGCCACGGCTTCGACGGCCTCGGGCCGCGGCGGATCGTCGAGGCCCACGAGCCCGAGCAGGCTGAGCCCGGAGGCGAGGTCCTCGTAGCGCAGGATGCGCTGCTCGGCCGGCGCGGGGCGCGCGGCCACCGCCAGCACGCGCAGGCCCTGCTCGGCGAGGCGCTCGAGCGCCAGGTGCCAGTAGCCCTGGTCGAGGGGGCGGTCCTCGCCGTGGGCGCGCTCGCTCACGCACAGCTCGAGCAGCCGCTCGGGAGCGCCCTTGACGAAGACGTAGCCGCGGCCGGCGTGGTCGTGGTGCAGGCTCGCCATGAGCCGCTGGCCGGGGTCGAAGGGGATGAGGTCGGTGCGCGGGAAGCGCGCGCGCTCGGCCCCGGGATCGAGCCCCGCCTTCCGCGCGAGGACGACGAGGGCGGCGTCCACGGGATCGCCCGTGACGCGCGGCTCGCCGTCGGGGCCGGCGGCGACCTCGGCATCGGCGCACAGCAGCGCCGCGCGCGCGAGCTCCAGAAGGTCGGGGCGCGTGCCGGGGTCGATGGGCAGGCCGTCGGCGCGGAACTCGCCGTGGGGCTCGTAGCCGACGCCGCTCACCGCGTAGCGCGCCTCGCCCGTGACCACCGCCTCCACCGTCAGCTCGTTGCGCGTCAGCGTCCCGGTCTTGTCGGAGCAGATCACGGTCACCGCCCCGAGGGTGTCCACCGCCTGCAGGCGGCGGATGACGGCGCGGCGCCGGGCCATGCGCTGCACGCCCACGGCCAGCGCGATGGTGAGGATGGCGGGCAGGCCCTCGGGGATGGCGGCCACGGCGAGGCCGACGGCGGCCATGAACATGTCGGCGGCAGGTTCCGCGTGCACGAGCACGCCGAAGGCGAAGGTGCCGGCGGCGAGCGCCAGGATGGCCCCCGTCAGCATGCGCCCGAAGGCGGCCATCTGGCGCACGAGCGGCGTCTCGACGCGTTCGGCGCGCGCCACGAGGGCGCCGATGCGGCCGATCTCGGCGCGCTCGCCGGTGGCGGTGACGACGGCCACGGCGCGCCCGCGCACGACCAGCGTGCCGGAGTAGACCATGTCGCGGCGGTCGGCGAGCGGTGTCGGCTCCGGCACCGCCGCCGTGTGCTTCTCCACCGGCAGCGACTCGCCCGTGAGGGCGGACTCGTCCACGGCGAGCTCGTGCGCCTCGAGCAGGCGGGCGTCGGCGGGCACGCGGTCGCCGGCCTGCAGCAGGATCACGTCGCCCGGCACCAGCTCGGCCGCCGGCAGCACACGCTGGCGTCCGCCGCGCACGACGACGGCCTCGGGCGCCAGCAGCCCGCGGATGGTCTCCAGCGCCCGCTCCGCGCGCCCCTCCTGGATGAAGCCCACGAGGGCGTTGACCAGCACGACGCCGAGGATGACGGCGCTGTCCACCCATTCCTGCAGCGCCGCGGTGACGGCCGCGGAGGCGAGCAGCACGTAGATGAGGACGTCGTGGAACTGGCGCAGGAAGCGCCGCAGGGGGCCCGGACGCGGAGGCTCGGGCAGGCGGTTGGGGCCGTGGCGCGCGAGCCGCGCCCGCGCCTCGTCCTCGTCGAGGCCCGTGCGGCCGCTGCCGAGGCGGGCGAGCACGGCCTCGGCCGGCAGCGCGTGCCAGGCGGCGGCGTCCGCCAGCTCCCCCGTGTCCGCGCGCGCGCCCGCCTCCGCCACGGATCAGCCCTTGAGCAGGAGCGCCTCGGCGCGCTCGAGCTCCTCGGGGGCGCCGTAGAGGACGACGACGTCGCCGGCCTCGAGGCGCGTGTCCCCGCGCGGCGGCGGGCCGCGGCGCTCGCCGCGGCGGATCGCCGCCACCTCGACACCGGCCTCGTCGAGAGCGAGCTCGCGCAGGCGCCGGCCCACGGCGTGCGCCCCCTCCGGCAGCGGCACCGCGTGCAGCCGCTCGCGGAAGGCGCCGGTGTCGATGGGCTCGGGCTCCTGGCCGTGGAAGAAGCTGCGCAGCAGGCGGTAGCGGTCCTCGCGCACCCCGCGCACGCGCCGCACCACGCGCGAGACGGGCACGCCGAGCAGCAGCAGCAGGTGCGAAACGAGCATCAGGCTGGCCTCCAGCGTCTCCGGCACCACCTCGGTGGCGCCCGCGGCCTGCAGGCGCTCGAGATCGGCGTCGTCGCGCGTGCGCACCAGCACCGGCAGCTCCGGCTGGAGCCGGCGCACCGCCTGCACCACGCGCAGCGCCGCGGGCGGGTCGTCGTAGGTGACGACGACGGCGGCGGCGCGGTCGAGCCCCGCCGCCTCGAGTATCTCGGGGTGCGTGGAGTCGCCGTAGTGCACGGGCTCGCCCGCCTCGCGCGCCTCCTGCACGCGGTCGGGGTCGAGGTCGAGGGCGAAGTAGGCGAAGCCCTCGCGCTCGAGGAAGCGGGCGACGTTCTGGCCCACGCGCCCGAAGCCGCACACGATCACATGGCCCCTGAGGTCCCGTGCCGCCTCGGCGATGGCGCGCCTGCTGGCCTCGCGCCTTCCGACGTAGCTGCGCGGGAAGAGCCGCTTGGCGATGGCGCCGTTGTGGCGGATAAGGAGCGGCGCGGCGAGCATGCTGAGCACGATGCTCGTGAGCGCCACTTGGCCGGCGGTCTCGCCGAGGACGCCATCGCGCAGGGCGAGCGCGAGCAGCGCGAAGCCGAACTCGCCGCCCTGCGCCAGCACCAGGGCGGTGCGGAGGGCCACGCCCGGCTCGTGCCGTCCCGCGCGCGCGAGCAGGTAGACGAGCACGGCCTTGCCGCCGACGAGGCCGGCGGTGGCGACGGCGACGGCGAGCC
>WGBS01000169.1 GCA_015494165.1 Gammaproteobacteria bacterium
CCGGTGAGGGGCGCGATGGCGGAGGCGGAGGAGCGGGCGATGGCGGCGGTGGCCGGCCGGCGCACCCTCGTCGTCGGGCTCGGCCGCACGGGGCTCTCGGTCGCGCGCTATCTCGCGCGGCGCGGCGAGTCCGTCGCCGTCACGGGCTCCAACGGCAAGAGCACGGTGGCGAGCCTGGTCGCCGCCATGGCCGTGCGCGCCGGGCGCGAGACGCGCGCCGGCGGCAATCTCGGCACGCCGGCGCTCGACCTCCTCGGCGAGCGCGAGCCCGACCTCTACGTGCTGGAGCTGTCGAGCTTCCAGCTCGAGACCGTCGAGCACCTCGCGCCGGTGGGGGCGACGGTGCTCAACGTCAGCCCCGACCACCTGGACCGCTACCCCGACCTCGAGCGCTACGCGCAGGCCAAGGGGCGGATCTACGCGCGCGCGCGGGTGCAGGTGGTCAACCGCGACGACGCGCGCGCCCGCGCGCTCGCGACGGGCCCCGGGCGGCGCGTGGGCTTCGGCCTCGGCCGCGCGCCGTCCGAGGGCGACTGGGGCGTGGTGCGCCGCGGCGGCGAGGCCTGGCTCGCGCGCGGGGACGAGCCCCTGATGCCGGCCGCGGCGCTGCGCCTGCGCGGCGCGCACAACGTCGCCAACGTGCTCGCCGCGCTCGCCCTCGGCGAGGCCGCCGGGCTGCCGCTCGAGCCCATGCTGGAGGCCGCGCGCGACTTCCCGGGGCTTTCCCACCGCATGAGCCTGGTGGCCGAGCGCGGCGGCATCGCCTGGATCGACGACTCCAAGGCCACCAACGTCGGCGCGGCGGCGGCGGCCGTGGCGAGCCTCGACCGGCCCGTGGTGCTGATCGCAGGCGGCCAGGGCAAGGGGCAGGACTTCGCGCCCCTCGCCCAGGCGCTGCGGGGGCGCGCCCGAGCCGTGGTGCTGATCGGCGAGGACGCCCCGCGCCTGGAGGCGGCGCTGGCGGGCGCGGTGCCGGAGCTGCGCCGCGCGCGCACCATGGAGGAGGCGGTGCGCCTGGCGGGCGGGCTCGCGCGGCCCGGCGACGCGGTGCTGCTGGCGCCGGCCTGCGCGAGCTTCGACATGTTCGAGGGCTTCGAGGACCGCGGGCGGGCCTTCGCGGAGGCGGTGCGGGAATGGGTGCGGTGAGCCTCACGCGCGGGCGGCGCATTCCGGCGGCGCGGGGCGGCGCTGGCCCCGACCCCTGGCTGCTCGGCGCGGGGGCGGCGCTCGCCGCCCTGGGGCTGGTGATGGTGGCCTCGGCCTCGATCGCGGCGGCCGAGCGCGCCACGGGCTCGGGCCTTTACTACGCGCTGCGCCACGCGGTGGCGCTCGGCATCGGCGCCGGGGCGGGCTGGCTCGCCTGGCGCGTGCCGCTCGCCGCCTGGCGGCGGGCGGCGCCGGCGCTCCTCGGCGTGGCGCTCGCGCTGCTCGTCCTGGTGCTGGTGCCGGGCATCGGCCACGAGGCCAACGGCAGCCAGCGCTGGATCCGCCTCGGCCCGGTGGGGCTCCAGCCCTCGGAGCTCGCGCGCCTCATGCTGATCGTGTACCTCGCCGACCACCTCGCCCGCCGCGCCGCCGAGGTGCGCACGAGCCTGCGCGGCTTCCTGGTGCCGGTGGGCGTCATGGGGCTCGCCTGCGTCCTGCTGCTCGCCGAGCCCGACTTCGGCGCGGCCGCGGTGCTGGCCGCGACGCTCCTCGCCATGCTCTTTCTCGCCGGCGTGCCGCTCGGGCGCTTCGCCGCGCTCGCCGGGGCGCTCGCGCTCGCCGCGGGCGCGGCCGCCGTCGCCTCGCCCTACCGCTTCGCGCGCCTGACCGCCTTCCTCAACCCCTGGGCCGATCCCTTCGACAGCGGCTTCCAGCTCACCCAGTCGCTCATCGCCTTCGGCCGCGGGGGATGGCTCGGGGTCGGCCTCGGCGAGAGCGTGCAGAAGCTCTTCTACCTGCCGGAGGCGCACACGGACTTCCTGCCGGCGGTGATCGGCGAGGAGCTCGGGCTGGCGGGCACGCTCGCCGTCATCGCCCTCTACGCCGTGCTGGTGTGGCGCATCCTGGGGGTCGCCGCGCGCGCCTGGCGGGGCGGCCTCGACTTCGCGGGCCACCTCGCGGCGGGCGTGGGCGCCTGGCTGGGGATCCAGTCCTCGGTCAACCTCGGCGTGAGCATGGGGCTGCTGCCCACCAAGGGCCTGACGCTGCCGCTGATGAGCTACGGCGGCACGAGCCTCGTCGCCACGTGCGTGGCGCTGGGCCTGGTGCTGCGCGCCGACCGCGAGGCGCGCCTGTGGGGCGGAGACGCGCTCACGCGCATCGGCGCGGGGGGCATGCGATGAGCGGGGGCGCGCGATGGCGGACGGGAAACGCGGGGTGCGGGTGATGATCTGTCTC
>WGBS01000170.1 GCA_015494165.1 Gammaproteobacteria bacterium
GAGCGCGTCGTGGTGAGCCCCGGCGTGCCGCTGGACACCCCGGAGATCGCCGCCGCGCGCGCCGCCGGCGTGCCGGTGGTGGGCGACGTCGAGCTCTTCGCGCTCGCCGCCGCCGCGCCCGTGGTCGCCGTCACGGGCTCCAACGGCAAGAGCACGGTGGCGAGCCTGGTCGCCGCCATGGCCGTGCGCGCCGGCGGCGCGCGCGGCGGCGATCTCCGGGGTGTCCAGCGGCACGCCGGGGCTCACCACGACGCGCTCGGCGTGGGCGAAGGCCTCCGGCGCGAGGCCGCCGAGGAAGGCCGCCACCTCCGGCAGCTCGCGCCGCAGCGCCTCGAGCCCCGGCGGGTCGGTGCGGGTGTCGGTGACGGCGACGGACTCGCCGCGCCGCGCGAGATAGCGCGCGACCGAGAGCCCCGTGCGGCCGAGCCCGACGACCAGGGTGCGCCGGCCCGCCACCGCCGCCATCGCCCGCTCCTCCGCCTCCGCCATCGCGCCCCTCACCGGATCTTCAGCGTCGCCAGGCCGATCAGCACCAGGATCACCGTCACGATCCAGAAGCGGACGATGACCCGCGGCTCCGGCCAGCCCTTGAGCTCGAAGTGGTGGTGGAGCGGCGCCATGCGGAAGATGCGCCGCCCCGTGAGTTTGTAGCTCGCCACCTGCAGGATCACGGACACCGTCTCCATCACGAAGACGCCGCCCATGATGAAGAGCACCAGCTCCTGGCGCGCGAGCACGGCGATCACCCCCAGCGCCGCGCCGAGGGCGAGCGCGCCGACGTCGCCCATGAAGACCTGCGCCGGATAGGCGTTGAACCACAGGAAGCCGAGGCCGGCGCCCACCAGCGCGCCCGTGAACACCACGAGCTCGCCCACGCCCGGTATGTAGGGGAAGCCGAGGTAGGCGGCGAAGCGCGCGTGGCCTGCGACGTAGGCGAAGACCCCGAGGGCGCCGCCCACCATGACCGTGGGCATGATGGCGAGCCCGTCGAGGCCGTCGGTGAGATTGACGGCGTTGCTGGTGCCGACGATAACGAAATAGGCGAGCGGCACGTAGAGCCAGCCGAGGGGCACCACCACGTCCTTGAAGAAGGGCACGATGAGCTGGGTCTCGGCCGGCACCTGCGCCGTGAGGTAGAGATAGAGCGCCGTGGCGAGGCCGACCAGCGACTGCAGCAGGTACTTCCAGCGCGCGGGCAGCCCGCGCGGGTCGCGCAGCACCAACTTGCGGTAGTCGTCGACGAAGCCGATGGCGCCGAAGGCGAGCGTCACCGCGAGCACCACCCATACGTAGCGGTTGAAGGGGTCGGCCCACAGCACGGTGGCCGCGGCGATCGCCACCAGGATGAGCGTGCCCCCCATGGTGGGCGTGCCGGCCTTGGCGAGGTGGCTCTCGGGGCCGTCCTCGCGCACGGTCTGGCCGATGCGGTAGCGGTCGAGGCGCCGGATCATGGCCGGCCCGACCAGGAAGGAGATGACGAGCGCGGTGAGCACGCCGAGGATGGCGCGGAAGGTGAGGTACTGGAAGACGTTGAAGCCGCTGTGCAGCGCCGTGAGCTTCTGGGCGAGGAGGTAGAGCACGGCCTCAGCCCTCCCCGTTCGCCGCCGGCGCGGCCGGCCCCGCCGCCAGGCGCTGCACGAGGCGCTCCATGCGCATGCGGCGCGAGCCCTTGACCAGCACGCTCATGCCCGGGCCGAGCGCGCCCTCGAGGGCGGCGGCGAGCGCCTCGTGGTCGGCGAAGGCGCGCCCGCCGGGACCGAAGGCGCGCGCCGCGCGCGCGGCCTCGTCCCCGAGGGCGTAGAGCGCCGTGACGCCGGCGGCGCGCGCGCGCCGGCCGGCGGCCTCGTGCCAGGCGGCCGACTCCGCCCCGAGCTCGGCCATGTCGCCCAGCACCAGCACGCGCTCGCCGGGGAGCGCGGCCAGCACCTCGAGGCCCGCCTCGAGCGAGAGCGGGTTGGCGTTGTAGGTGTCGTCGAGCAGCAGCGCTCCGGAGGGCAAGCTCAGGGGCCGCAGCC
>WGBS01000171.1 GCA_015494165.1 Gammaproteobacteria bacterium
CCCGTCACCCGTCTCCCGTCACCCGTCTCCCGTCACCCGTCTCCCGTCACCCGTCTCCCGTCACCCGCCTCCCGTCACTCCCTCGAGGTGCTGCCGACGAGCTGGCGGAAGAGGCTGGACTCGCGCCGGTAAAAGCCCTCGGTGTGGAAGGACTCGGGCAGGCGCAGCAGGACATAGTCGAGGTGGTGCAGAAGCTCGTGCAGCAGCGTGCGCAGGAAGGTGCGGAAGGCCACCACCTGGCGGCGCTTGGCGGTGCGCATCCACAGCGTGATGCGCGGATGGCGCGGCCGGCGCGCGGGCTCGTAGAGCCCGTGCAGCTCGCCCCAGCGGTAGTGGGGGCGCGAGGCGAGCACCGTCACCGCCACGCGCCGCACGCCGAGCTGATCGCAGATGCCATTGGCGAGCCGCTGCGCGGCACCCTCCACCGCCTGGCGCTCGCCGCTGGCGAGCGCGGCCTCGAGCGCGGCCGCCGCGGGGCGCAGCCGTTCCGGCGCCGGGAGCGGCAGCTCGGCGACGGCGTCGCTCGCCCGGTAGACCCGCTTCTGTGCGGGCGCGAGCCGCTCGTAGTAGGCGAAGGGCATGCCGGGGCGATTATGCCACGCGCCGCTTGACACCGCGCCGCGCGCGCGCCGATGCTGCCGGCCCATGGAGGAGCCACAGGCGCAGCCGCGCGCGCTGCGCGCGCGGGCCTGGTTTCTGGGCGAGCGCATCGACGTGCGCGCCCTGCGCGAGGTCGCGCGCCTGCACGAGCTGCCGCTGGCGGTGCGCGTCGAGGGCGATGGCCTGGCGGTGCTGTTCCGCTATGGCGCCGCGGTGCTGTTTGGGGTCGATCCCCTGCGCCAGGCCGCCTTCCTCGAGCGCCTGCGCCCCTTCGTCAGCGGCCCCTTCGCCGAGCCCGAGACCGAGGACGTGGAGATCGTCGTCGACCCGCAGGCGCCGGAGGGCATCGACACCGAGGGCCGCATCCGCCTGCGCGAGCGCTCGCTCGAGCGCCTGCTGCTGATCGCCGACGTGCTCGCCAAGTCGGTCGTGCTCGCCTACCACGAGGAGCGCGTCGCCGCCGCCTTCGACCGCATCGAGCCGCTCGCCGAGCGCCTGCGCCGCGGCGGGCGCATCGGCTCCGAGGCGCGCGCGCTGCTGCGCCAGATCGGCGCCGTGCTGCTGGTCGAGCACACCATGGTCGGGCGCGCCGAGGTCGGCGAGAAGCCCGAGCTGCTGTGGGAGCGCCCGGAGCTCGAGCGCCTCTACCTGCGCCTGGCCGAGGAGTACGAGCTGCGCGAGCGTCACCGCGCCCTGGAGCGCAAGCTCGCCCTCATCAGCCGCACGGTGGAGACGGTCCTCGGGGTGCTGCAGGCGCAGCGCAGCCTGCGCGTGGAGTGGTACATCGTCGCCCTGATCGCGGTCGAGATCGCGCTGACGCTCTACGAGATGTTCGGCCGCTGAGGGATGGTGCCGGAGGGGAGACTCGAAGAGGCCTACATATCAAACCTTTATCAATGCTCCTGCGTGCATCGCGCGAGTCCTAGCCGTAGGTAAGTTTGCCTGCCTCACCCTCTCTGTTCACTTGGCTCATCATAACGCATAAGCTGCGCAAGGGCTCGTGGCCATGAACGAGACGCCATGAAATTGAGCAATTCACCACCTCCACCAAATCTGCGCCGCCTCGTGGCGTGGCGCACCGATCGGCCAGCGGAGAGCATCGTGCGGGCAAGGGTAGCAGCCGTACTCCTTCGTGAGGACGGAAGCTCAGCCAAAGCGATTGTGAATGACTTGGCCAACCCTCAACCCACGCCACAAACATTTCGGGCCATGCTTCGAGGTGCCAGGCATCTCCGGGCATCCTCCGCCCTTGGAGATTAGCGCTCTGGCTGCGGGCGCGAGGCGGCTTCGCTCCACTCCCTGAGGGCGACCACCTGGTCGTCGCAGGCCTCCAGGGCCTCGCGCAGACGAATGGCGTGCTCGACCAGGTCGCGGTAGGTGCGCCCCCGCCATTCCGGCCGCTCGCAGGGCTCGAGCAGCTCGGGCGGCGGCCGGACGCAGACCGTCTCGGTCTTGACGACCGGCTTACTGGAGCAGCCGGCCGACAGGATCAGGCAGGGGACGATCCAGGCAGCCCTCATCGGGGATCTCCTTCAGCGCGGCCCTGAGCCGCTCGACCTCGCGCCGGCGGGCGGCCTCCTTGCGGCGGAGGTCGCCCAGCAGCCGCAGCGCCCGCCTGCGCTCCTCCCAGGCAGCCTCGAGCTGCGACTGGAGCGACCGCTGCTCGGCACGCAGCATGGCGATCTCGGCGGCGTAGGTCGCCGCCCGGCTCTCGGCCGAGCGCACCCACAGCACGAGGCCGGCGGCTCCGGCCGCAAGCGCCCCGAGCAGGCCGAGCTTGAGCCAGCGGCCACCGACCAGCTTGCCCGCCCAGTCCAGGAAGCCGAGCCAAATCATGCTTCGCCCTCCCGCCGCGGCGCCGACCCCGAGCGGACGTAGAGGCCGAACCACGCTGCTGCCCCACCCCAGATCGTCGAGACGAAGGCCGCCTGCGTGCCGCTCGGCTCCGGCAGATGCATAAACCAGTCCGCCACGTGCCAGCACATGGCGCCGTAGAGACCGATGAGCAGGCGCGGGACGACGCGCCAGGCGTCGACGATCTCGGCGGCCGACAGCAGCCTGTCCCTCACCGCCACCGGACCTCATACCCTCCAACGCCGCCGCATCAGGCGGCGCACGTGCAGCCAGGGGCGGGCCCTTGCCATGCCGTGCCACAGGACCGCGCGGTCACCCTCGGTGAGGCCATCGAAGCCGAGCCAGTCCAGCGGCCACCGTGGCGGTCGCCTGAGGCTCGAGAGGCGCAGGTCCGTCGGGAAAGCGATCACACGGCCCATCTCAGTCGCCCATCAGCAGCAGGACCAGCACCACGGCCCACAGCGCGGCGATGAGGATAACCTGCGCCTCGTCCGCTCCCACTCATGGGCACTCCTGAAGCCCGCGCACGTAGCCGGTGCCCCTGCAGATCGTGAGCACCTCGTGGCGGTAGGCGCTCTCGGACAGCCCCAGGTGCACCCAGCGCCCGTACTCGTGGATGAGCTGGTCGAAGGGCACGTCCGAGTCCGCGATGCGCTCGACGATCTCGTAGGGCGTCCCGTAGCTCGGGCAGATGAAGTCGGCCGCGAGCCCGCGCACGTGCGCGCTGGTGGGCGATCCTCCGATCGTCTCGTTCAGCTCAGGGCAGCGATAGCCGCTCGTGATGATGATGGGCCGATCGCCCAGGACGGATCGCACACGCTCGAGGTGCTGCGCGAGGAATCGCAGGTTGTCACGCACCTCCTTGCTCGGCGGCGAGTTGTCGATGCCCAGGCGCGCCGCCACCTCGCTCACCGTCAGCTCGTCGAGTGTGAAATGCGGCGACAGGCGCATCAGTGCGTCACCCCGCCCGCTGCACGAGATAGATCACGAGCCCCACGAGGCTCGAGACTGCGACGGAGAGCTGCGCGACGGCCTTCCATGACAGATGCCCCTCCCGCACGTTGTGCCTGCGGATCATCTCTGCGATCTCTTCCAGGCGCTGGCGGATGACCTCAAGCTCCCGCCGCGTCCACTTCTGGTCCGTCTCCAGCCGCGCGATGCGCTCGTGGATCTCGTGCTCGGTCACCTGCATCACCCCTTTCATCCCCCATCCCTAGATGTCCCGCACGTAGAGCCATCCGTCGCCCTCCAGCGTGTCGCCGCCTGCGGTCTGCACGACGATGGTGAGCTTGTAGTTCTCGCCGTGCGTGCCGCCGTCGATGCGCACCTCGACCTTGCTTCCGTTGACGGAGGCCGCACCTAGCGTCAGCGCGGATGCGCCGCCGACGCGCCCCTCCGCCTCGGACGTCACCGACTGCACGGAGGCTATCGTGTCCGTGCCGAGCAGCGCGGCGAAGTCCATCGCATAGATGCGCGAGTCCTGCGGCTGCTTCAGCAGGTAGTAGCGGCCTGCAGCGTCGTCGTAGCGCTGCGTCATGTCGTCGAGCCCTCAGCGCGCAGCGTGTAGGTCGTGTTCTGCGCGGCGTCGCCTGCGTTGAGCGTCAGCTCGAGCCAGATGCCCTGCGCGTCGCCCGGCGTCAGGTTGCCGCCGGACACGCTTTTGGTGTTGTTGTCGAAGGTGTATCCGGCCGGCGCGACCTGCCGGTTGTTGCCCGTGCCGTTGGTGTCCGTGCCGTTGAGCACGGACTCCAGCGCGAAGGTGATCTTGCCGCTCGGGTCGGCCTGCTCGATGATCGAGGCGTTCACGAGCGCGTTCGTCGCGTTCGTGTTCTTGCAGAAGATCTTCTCGTAGTACTTCCGCTGCGCGCCGCCCGCCACGTCCGCCTGCGCGTCGTAGAAGATGCGGCGCACCTCGAGCTCGCCAGACGCGAGGTCGGTGATCTTGTTCGGCGTCGCCTGGTTGTCCTCGACGGTGACCGTCCCGGCCGCGGCCGCAGAGAGCGTGATCTTGAGGATGCGCTCGAACTGCTGGCTCCCCGTCACCTTCGTCGTGCCGTTGAGCGCGAGCGACTCGGTCACGACGACGCCGGTGGAGTCGCGCCCCGTGATCGTCACGGTCTGCGTGGTGTCGCCTGCGTCGGAGCTGTATACACCGACCGTGCCGGTCGCCTGCATGTCCGTGAAGACGACGCGCTTGGTCGTGTCGATCGCACCCCCGATGTTCGTGGCCGTGTCGTCCTCGGGCATCACGGCCGAGCCGTACCACACGATGTCAGCAGAGGTCACGGGCATCGTTTCACCCTCCAGCCTTTGTCCAGATGCCAGTCGCCGGCAGGGCCCACAGCGTGCCCCGCTCGTCGATCACCCACACCGTCCCCCGCGCGGCGAGCGTCCACGTGCCGGCGACGGTTGTTGTTGTCGGTGTCGCCGCCGTCCACTCCACCGGCATCACCGCATCGGCCTGCACCAGCAGCGCGCCACGCCAATCCACCGGCAATGCAGCCTCGCCGATGACCCGCCGCAGCCACTCGACGGGGGCCGAGGCGTCCGCGATGACGCCCGCCGTCCACTCGGCTGGAATCAGCGCGTTCGCGGGGACGACCACCAGGTGCTCGATGGGCAGCGGCGCGTCCGCCTGCACGAGCACGCCGCCCGTCCACTCGACGGGAAGCGTGCCGTCGGCGACGACCTGCGACACCGCCTCGACCGGCAGCGCGCCGTCCCGCAGGATGCGGCTCAACCACTCGACGGGCCCGCCCGCATCGGCCCGCACGGCCGCGGTGCCATCTACGGGCATGGCCCCATCGGCGAGCAGCCGCAGGGTCCACTCCACGGGGAGTGCAGCGTCCGCCTGGACGACGGTCGTGCCGAGCCACTCCACCGGCAGCACGGCATCCCGCCGCACCCGCGCTGTCCACTCGGCCGGCAGACGCGCATCGCGCACCACGCGGGCCGTCCACTCCAGGGGTGCGCCGGCGTCCGCCCGCACAGCAGCGGCCCACTCGGCCGAGGCCTCGCCGTCCGCCGCCATTCGAGCCGCCCACTCGACGGGCATCACGGCCTCGGAGGTGACGGTCGCGCCTCCGCCACCGGCCTGCTCCGGCACCCCGAGCGTGCCAGTGCCGAGCGTACGCGCCCCCAGGCTCATACCGCCTCCAGATCGCGCTCAGCCTGCTCAGCGATGGCGAGGCAGGCCTGCCAGTCGGTCGCGGCCTTGATGTCGGCCTTGGCCTTCATGCGTATCGCCTCGATCTGCGCCGCCTTCTGCATCCACGCATCGGCGATGGCGAGGATCTCGTCTGCGACCTGCTGTGCGCTGATGCCGCGGGCCTGCGCCTCCGTGCCGATCAGCGGCCACGGTGAGGCGTCCGCCGGGTAGCCGGCAGCCTTGTAGGCTTGCGCCTGCTCGCGCTTGAGCTGGTACACGGCCTCCTGCCCCGGCTGCCACGTGATATAGCGGGCGCGCGCCTTGCCAGCCGCCTCGTCCACACGATCGCTAGCCTCGCGCTGGGCGTGCGGCAGCGGGTCGAATGTGTCGATGATGGCCTGCACGGCAGCATCGTCGCTGCTCGTCCACACGCCATCCGTCTCGACCAGCCAATGGCCATGCCGCTCGATCTCCTCGTGGAGCCACGGCCCTTTTTCCGTATACGTGATCATGTGAACATCACCACCGGCACATAGAATTCAGTGGCAAGGGATCCCGCCGCCGTCGCGGGCAGGCTCAACCACCCAGCAGTCACACCTTCACTAAAGCCAGCGTAATGGCGAGCGTAGGAACCGCCGATTTGCCAGGGCGTCGGCGTAAAGATTCCAATGGGCGCTCCGCTTACTGAAAACAGCGTCACCGCACCGTTTGCCGCTACTGCTGTAAACAGCCATTCTCCCTTGCGCACCTTCAGCGGAGCCCCAAGTGCCCCTCCCTTGACTCCGGTCGTGTCTACCCCGAAAAACGCCGTGCTAGTGATAAGGCCTCCCGGCTTTCCGTTTGGATTCATTCGGTAAATACCGATTTTTGCGCTCGTCCCCGCCGCACCAGCAGTGGTCACGCGGACATAAGCGTTAGCTAGCGTCTCAGTTGCCGTCGCCAGGAATGGCAAGTAATACACCCTGTCAGCACTTACCCCGAACTTGTTCCCTGCTGAACCTGCATGCCCGGAAACCCGATATGTCCCCGCATAAGATGGCCCTCCGCGCTCCTTGAATGGAGGAGCCGGCACGACCGCCTCTTGAACCGCATCGATCGTGACTACTGCTGACGTCCTCACAGAAAGCCCCGCTGTCACTCCATTCACATAATCCTCGTTCAGGGTGCCACCCGAAAGCACGGCAAAAATCTTTTCCCTAACCAAGGTATCTGCTGCTGACAGATATCCAATCCCAACCTCACGGTCCGCGCCGTCTTCTATCGTGTAGTAGAACCTGCGATTCAGGGGGAAGACAGACGAAAAAGGCACAAACCCAGACGGCGCGCCGCCGAGAGTCAGCGCTCCGGTCCCGCCATTCGTTACGGTCTCCTTGACCCAGTTGGCGAGCATTTAGTTAGCCCCGTCCGTCATCGCCGCATACCCCCGGCCCAGCGGGTCGGCGGCGATCTCGTCTCGAAGGATGTCCCACCGCATCTTCGCTTTCCCCTTCACAGCAGAAATGCGTACATCGCGTCGTCGACGTAGTGCCATGTCCCGTCGCGCGGGTTCTCCATCGCAAACGCGCTCGTGTATGGCGGCGACGAAAGGCCCACAATGACGTCCGTTGCGCCGTTGAACGCGACGCTGTCCGGCTGGCTCGGCCACACGGAGCCTGGCGACGCCGTCGTCTTCCGTCCCATCACCTTGTCAAGGGTCGTGTCGAGCGTCGGCACGCGCTGGATGTTCACAAGACCCCAGACGCCGGCCCTCATCTGCACGCAGAACGCGTCTACATCGAACGTCGTTGCGCCTGGTTCTGTTGCATTGGCATAGAGCAGCTTTGCGCGAAACTGAAGATATGGGTCTAACTCAGGTAGCTTTTCACTATCGAATGATATTCCGGCCCTCGGATTTATGGATTTGCTGGGATTGTCCGCGTTGGTGTAAGAAAAGCCATTGCTCATACTGTGTCCGCCAGCGACCACGGTATGATTGAATTGGTATGTCCTCCCCAATGAGGTGCTTCCGCCGGAACAGTCTGCGAAGACTTCGGTTTCGGTGAATGCGTTTGTATTGTCTGCGGTCCACGTGCCACTTATTGTTCGCGCACCGGCCGAGATTGACCATGTGAGCGATGTCGAAGCGGTGTAATCGACACGCGCCGTGTAGCTGCGGTCATCGCTTATGCACGTGTTCGTGGTCGTGTCGTAGAGCGCGCTGCCAGTCGCCGACCATGACTCAGTCGCAGAAGAAGTCGCTGTCCTCGTGATCGACGCCTTTACTTGTTCCAACACCTCGCCGTCGTAATAAGCGCCTATTACCATTCCGTTCACTGCAAACTCCCAGGATCCCTCTTCCCAATACACGCTGCTCGAGGTCGCGTCTGGTCTATCTTCCCATATAACGTTGTCGATGACCGTCGTGCTCGTTCCATCACCATTGTCCGTCGTGCTCATGACCGCCCTGTGGTCACGATACTTCCATACGCTATTGATGTTGACCGTTCGAGACCCTACGCACGCCGCTCTATCGGCCACCAGCGTCAGCGACGCGCTGATAGTGCCGTCAGCTAGAACGTCTAGCGAGATCTCATACACGCCCAACCACCCGACGGCATCACCGTTTTGGTAGCCAAGTCCGAAACATGCCCGCCTGCCGCTCTCGCTCACGTCCATTACGCTCAGCCAACGGGTAGCGGACTCGTCGTAGTAGACATAGACAAAGGCTGGTCCTCCCGCCTGGCCGCCAGGACACGTCACGGTGACATCCTGCGACGCCGGGGTGTTGCGCTCTACGACTCCCCACGGGCTCAGACGTAACTTCACCTCGCACGTGTCGGTTGCGCCGTCATGCGTAGCAGAGAGCACCTCGACGCGCCAGTTCCTACCGTCGCTCGCCGCCAGAAGCCAGCCGCCATGTTTCTCGAAAACGACCTTTTCGTTCCCGGAGCCGTCGATTGCAGTTGTCGGGTACAGGAACAGCGGCCAGTTGCCGTCGCCCATCCACATCGTGTACAGGCAGTAGTCTGTGTATTCCTTCCCCGTTGACGGATCCGGGTTAGGGGCGGTCAACCATGCGGGAGCGCCTGGTGCGCTTGGGTGCTTCCACAGGAGCGTGTGGTTGAACGACGTGCTGCCGCCGCCGAAGTCAACCGTGAGGACCTTTCCAGTGTTCGTCGTGAGCGTCGCGTTACCGGCCCCGTCGATCCGCACCACGCCATGCCACGGATTCCCGAGCATGACCGGGTCGATGCGGTACGCAGCCGGGAGCTTTCCGCTTTGCAGCTCGACGTTGGGGACCTTGAGCGGAATCATGACGACTGGAACTGCACGGTGATCGTCTCGCCGTTGGCGTCCTCGAACTGGACCTCCTTGAGCGGCTCGATACGGAAGATGATCGCCCCGTCGGTCGTCGTCACCGTCTGCGGCGCGTAGTAGACGCGCGATCCCGGCACCTCCGAGAGTGGGGACGCGATGCCGCCGCCACCGCCGCTGCCCTGCTGCTTGCCAACGCCTGGACGGGCGATGCCGCGCTGCGCAGGGATGGCCGAGCCAGGGGCCGGCGGGAGCGGGCCCGTCGGCTTGCGCGGCTCGCGGAGGAGCTGCCGTAACGCCTGGACCGCAGCGTCGTCGAGGACGTCCGTCGCCATCACACCTCCTGCACGTCGTTCGTGGTGAGCGTGAGCTCGTTGCTCGTCCCCACCGCGAGCGTCGTGGGCTCGACCCGAATCCAGATCGCCACGGCGTTGGCCACACCGCCGCTGATGCTGGCGCCGAGGCTCAACGCAGCGCCAGGCGTGGCGGTGTCGAGGCCGGCCTGGGTCGTGGCGAGCTTGACCGCGGTCGCTTCCTGGCCGCTTCCGGGCGCGCTGTCCGACACCGAGACCTGGATGGGATCCACGCCGGGGTTGCTCAACGCCTGGAGCGTCTTGGTGCCGTCCGTCGAGCCGAAGTAAACCACGGTGTCGATCGCGCCCGTGGACCCGTCGCTCTCGAAGGTGAATGAGAGCGTGCCGACCGGGTTGGTGAGGTTGCTGTCCTCGTAGAACTGGAAGGTGAGCGGCATGGCCTACCTCATGCGATGGTCAGCGCGTCCACGGGCACGCGCACCCGGTGCGGAATCCAGCCGCCGCCGGCGGCCTCGAACTCGGCGGGGTCGCCGTCGGCGCCGGATCCCGGCGTCTTCACCACGAAGCGCTCGTCGTAGACGGGCGCGCCGGGCCAGAAGGTGGTGCTGTTGCCGATGTAGCCGTCCCAGTTCGGGTCCTCGGGCGGCGAGTCCGCGAGCCCACCGAGGTGCGTGGGCAGCCCGATGACGGTGTCGGCCGGGCCGGGGCTCAGCGTGTCGGGGCGAGCGGGCGCCGACACCAGGTCGTCCGTGACGCCGGCGGGGTCGGCGACGAAGAGCGCCACCTCGACCCCCGTGGTCGCGCGGCCCGCGTCGATGTCGAGCGTGTGCCGGACGCGCGCGACCTTGCCCGTGGCGTCGATGCCGAGCGCCTGGATTCGGGCGACGTGGTGGCGCTCCACCCCAGGCTCGATCGGCACCTCGCCGTAGACCCGCGTCGCCCGGAGCGAGGCGAGAATCTTGCGCCGGGCGCGGGCGATGAGCGTCTCGATGGCGTCGACGCGGGCCGGATCGTCATAGTCGTCGGCGATCCAGTCGCCGTTGCCGTCACGCACGGCGCCGGCCGGGGGCGGCTCGTAGCCCGCCTCGAAGCGCCACTCGTCGCCGGCGAGCTCTTCCATGCCCCAGGTCTCCTCGACGAGCTGCTCCCTATAGCGCGAGACCGCCTCCGGGGCCCGCACCTCGATGCGGTAGCGCTCGGTCACCGTCTGCACGAAGCGCGCGGCAAGCTCGAAGGTGGCGCCGACGGCGAGCTTCTGACGCAGGTCCTCGCGGATCACCCAGGCGCGCAACCCCGCGCCGGAGCACCTGATCCAGCCGCTCGGCGGCAGGAGGTCGTAGCTCGGCTCGCCCTTGAGGGCCCAGCCGGTGCCGACCGCGGCGCTGCGGATGGTGTCCTTGTCCGGCAGCGTGGAGCCCTTCTTGATGTAGTCGCAGAAGGTCCACGGATGCTTCCAGACGTAGCGGCGCTCGCGTTGACGGCGGCGCCGGTAGCGATACTCGACGGTGAGGCGCACCGTCGTGGTGATGGCACGCCGGTGGGCCAGCTCGATGCGCACCGAGCGGTCCAGCACCTGCGACGGCCCCCAGGACCAGTCCGGCGCCGTGCCCGCGACGTCCCATGGGGCGAGCCTTCCTGCACCGAAGCGGTCGAGGTCGTAGGAGGCGGCCAGCGTGCTGAGGCGGTCCTCGAAGTGCGCCCACGGCTCGGCACCGGCATCGAAGACGCGGTCCGACCAGTACGAGCCCGGCAGGATGGCGGCAATCCCAGCCCGGTCGAGGCGCTCGATGTGCTGCTGGAGCTCGTCCGTGCAGCGTACGCTGCACGTGCGCGTGCGCGGATCGTAGGCAGGCGTGTCCACAACCCCCGTGAAAAGGCGCTCGCGCCGGCGCTGCGCGCCTGCCGCATCCACGAAGACGACATCCAACAGCACGGGTTTGCCTGGCCAGGTGTCAGGCGGGCCCAGCACCGTGAGCGCGTCCGGCAGCAGCGAGAGCTCGGCGATGCGGGCGGCGCCCTCCTCCGCCTCCACCGTTGCCGTTCCGGTCAGCAGCGCGCTCACGTCCTGCCCCCCGATTTCCGCCGCGAGCCGCCAGCGGCTGCGGTCGCTCCACGCGCTGTCCTGCACCGTCACGCGAAACCCCACGCTTACCCGTGCCGCGGCGCGCACCGCAATCGTCATCGGCGCACGGACCTGTCCGAATCCGGACACGACCTTGATGACAATCGGCGCGCTGACCTGTCCGCGCTGGCGTACGGCGATGCGCATGGCGACGAGCAGCCGCCCTGACGGGGCGACCACGTCGATCTGCATGGGCGCCTGGATGAGCGCCATCAGGCCTCCTCCCCCGCCAGACGCCACCGCACCGCCGCGCCCGTGACGTCGATCTGCTGCTGGGGCGGCGCGAAGTAGGCCAGGAACTCGGGCCAGTACATGGCGTAGTAGCTCGTCGCGCCCGAGACGGTCCCGAGCGTGGCGGTGTCGCCGGCCATCGAGACCGACGTCTCCACCGGCCGGTCGTCCACGATGGCGAAACCGCGCACGCCGACGTCGCCGCGCCGGGCGGCCGGCAACGTGATGACGTTGCTCGTGCTCCAGACCGACCGCGGGGCGCTGGCACGCATGAGCTGGGGCGAGGACCAGTCGATGCCGGCGAGCCCGTCCGGGATCCAGCCCGTGCCGGTGATGACCGTGCGCAGCTTCGACCAGGCCGTCTGCTTGAGGGCGCTCCCGTCAGAGGCGCGCAGCAGGACAGCCCCCTCGACCGGCTCGTAGGTCTGCTCCAGCCCGAGCATGGCGTACTCGGGGATGGTGACGGGACCGATGACGAGCGGGACCCTCATCCCCTGCCTCCCTGCTTGAGCGCGGTGCGGAGCAGGGCCTCGCGGAGCCCGTCGGCCGTCTCCGGGTCGGTGCGGAGCGGCCCGTAGCGGGCGCCGTCGAGCACGATGGTGACGTTCGTGGTGGCGCCGCCTGCGCCCGCGAGGGTCCCGGGCAGCGCCGGGACCTGGGGCACCAGGCCGCCGGCAGCGAAGCGCGGCAGGCGCATGGCGTTCAGCGCCTCGAGGAAGGCGAGGCCGTAGCGGCGCACCGCGGCCGCGCGCACGATGAATTCGCCGCGGCTGAGGCGCGCCAGGATCGAGTCCGAGGTCTCCGTGCCGGGACCGAGCACCAAGCCGCCCTCGGCCTTGCGCTCCAGGCCGAGAAGCTGGTCGGCCCGGACACGTGCCTGGTCGGGGCCCACCAGCTCCACGCGCCACTTGAGCGGGTTGCGCTCGAGGAGCGCCTGGATGCGCCGGCGCAGGCTCTCGGTGCTGGCGACCGCCGATTCCTCGTCGTAGCCGATCTCGATGCGCTTGAGGAACTCGGCCTTGGCGACGAGCTGCTCGATCTGGGCCTGCACCTTGGCGAGCGTGTCGCGGGCGCGCCGCTCGAGGGCGTCGAGCGCGTCGCCGGCGAGCTGCTCGGCCTGGCGGAGGAAGAAGCGCGCGTCCACGCGCGAGATGAGGCCCTCGCGGAAGGCGGCCACAGTCGCCTCACGCAGCCGCTCCGCCTTGGCAAGCATCTCGTCGAAGAGCTGGTCGGCGCCTGCGCGGCGGATCTCGGCCATGAGGGTGGCGAGGTCCATGAAGCCGGGCGCCCCCTCGCCCTGCGCCTCTTCGAGCGCCGCGCGCGCCTCGGCGAATCGCTGCTCGATGGCCTTGCGCTGGTCGATCAGGCTGCGGAGGCGCTCGTTGGCCCGGTCGTAGGCGCGGAGCTGCTCCGCCAGGCTGTCTCGGATGGCCTCGAGCTCGCGGTCCTTGATCGCCCTGATGCGATCGGCGAACTCGCGCTCGGCCTCCAGCCGCTCGGCCAGAATCTTTCGGATCCGCTGCAGCGCCTCACGCCGGACGCGCGCCTCACGTGCCGCCGAGATCGCCGCCTCGCCGGTAGGATCCACCTGCGCCGCAAGGTCACGCCTCGCCTCGTAGTAGCGCCGCGCCGCGTCCAGCCGCTCCGCATAGGCAGCGATCTCGGCTGCGCTCATGCGGCGAAGCGCTGCCTCGGCCTTGACCTGCTCGCTGGCATAGGCGGCCGTCTGATCGATGACGGCTTCGAGCGTCCTGCGCCTGCGCTGCTCCTCGGCGCGGATCTCCTCCAGCGTGATGCGGTACTCCGCATACGCGGAGGCCAGCTTGCCGGCGCCAATAGCGACACCCACCCATGGGACTCTGCGTAGCGCCGCCGATGCCAGCCCCGCGCGCCCCTCAAGCGTCTTGATTGCAGTGCCGACCTTTCTCAGTGCCACGACAAGCTTGGAGGCGCCCTTGAGGATGGCGCCGCCGACAAGCAGCTCGAGCAGTGTCCTGATCTCGCCGCTGAGGGCCTTGATGCCGCTGGCAAGCGCGGTGGTGGCCGTACCGACCCCACGGCTCAGGGCCTGCAGACCTTCGCGTAGCCTCGGATCGCTCAGCGCCTCCGTCAGCGACCGCACGCCTTCCGTCAGCGCGTCGAGGAAGCCGCTGCGGGCGATCTCGACGCGCAGCTCGAAGAGCGCCGTCCGCAGCCGCTCGAAGGCGGCCCGCGCGCTCGCGGTAGCCGCCGGCACCCCGGCGGCGAACTCGCGGCGCAGCGCCTCGGCGAAGCGCGGCAGGAAGTCGGTCGCGAGCAGCTCGCCGCGCTCGAGCATGCGGTTGAGCTCCTGGGTGGTGACCCCCATGGCGCGGGCGGCGATCTGGAAGGCGCCCGGCAGCCGCTCGCCGAGCTGCTGCCGGAGCTCCTCGGCGGAGACGTTGCCCTTCGAGATGATCTGCTGGATGGCCGTGAGCGCGCCGCCGAGCTGGTCCGAGCTGAGCCCCAGCACGGTGGCGGCCTGGGCGACGGCCTCGAAGATCTGGCGCACGCCGGCGCCGGCGAGGCTGGTGCCGCGGGCGGCGGCCGCGAGCGCCGCGAACTGGCGCGCGGAGGTCTCGAGGTCCAGCCCGAGGCGCGCGGACACGTCGCGCACGAAGACGAGCTCGCGGCCCGCGGCCGCCGCCGAGCCCGTGACCGTCGCGAGCGCGCGCTCGAGCGACTCCATGTCGAGCGCGGCCTGGGCGATGCCGCGCCCGAGGCGGATGGCGGCGGCGGCCGAGGCGAGCCCCAGCAGCGTGTGGCGCAGCCCCCGCATCTGGCGGTCGAGCGAGACCGTCGCCTCGCTGGCGCGCTGGAAGCCGCGCACGAGCGCGCGGGTCGCCTGGCTGCCGTCGCGCTCGAAGGCGCGCATGCCGCGCCGGATCGACTCCAGGCGGCCGCGGACACCGCGGTCCTCGAACCGCAGCCGGAGCTCGACCTCCACCGCGTCGGCCATCTACCGCCCCCTTCCCGCCTGGGCCAAGGCCGCGAGGAAGACTTCCCAGGGGTAGTCCCACACGGCCGCGTGGCCCGCCGCGACCAGCGCCAGGGCGCCCCGCGTCAGGAGCTCGAGCTGGGCTCGAGCCCCTGAGCGAGCGCCATCAGGCGCGCGCGCAGATCGAAAAAATGCCGGTTGACCTCCTCGCAGACCCGCACGATCTCGCGGATCTGCGAAGGCGTGAGCGCGTCCAGGTCCTTCCTCGAGAGGTCGGTCATGCGGCGCACGTCGTCGAGGGAGACGTCCTCGAACAGCGCCTCGGTGACGATGTCGAGGCCGTCTCTGTTTTCGCGGCCCGCCTCGGCCCGGTCGGCGAGCTCCTTGAGCCAACGGCGGACCTCGCCCACGGTGAGCTCGCGCACTACCACCTTGCGGCCACCAACCTCGATCTCACGCTCGACGCGCATGGCTTACTGCGCCAGGGTCACCTGCAGGTACTGGCTGAGCCCGCTGCCGGTGATGCTCTCGTCCTTGAGGACCTCGCCGGTCAGCTCGAGGCCGGCGAACTCGTCGGCGATGAAGCCGAGGCCCTGCGCCGGCGAGAATTTCACGCGATGCAGCCGCACGCTCACCGCCTTGCCGCCCTGGGCCTCGTTGAGGCCATCGAAGACGAGCGTGAACTCGGCGCCGGCCTGGGTGAGCGCCTCGACCACGTCGGAGGCCGCCTTGGTGTAGTCGACCTCGATGGTCGAGCCGTCCGTGATGCTGCCGCCGGCGAGGACCTCGATGCCGGTGCGGGTGCGCACGTAATCGGTCCCCTCGGTGTAGGTCGGCGTGCCGCCAGCACCCGTCACGGTCACGGGCTGCGCCGGGTCGGGCAGGCTGTCGAACACCACCAGGCCGCCCTTGTAGGCGGTGTGCGCCTCGTTCGTGACCGCGGCCGCGGTGACGGCCGAGCTCGTCCCGCGCAGGGCCTTCGCGAGGTTCTCCGGGCTGATGTCGTGCAGCGTCATGCCAACGGTCACGCCCGTGATCCGCGAGACCACGTTCGCCTTGCCGCCGCCGGCCGAGGTGAAGTCGAGCAGCTCCTTCTTCTCCTCGTCGATGCTGAGCTCGAGCCGCGAGCAGTTGCCGACGGAGACCAGCGCCCCGCCTCCGCCGTAGGGCCCGAGGTAGACCTTGCCCTTGCCGATGTAGCTCCGATCCGCCATAGGTCAGCCCTCCAGATCGTCCACGTAGGTCACCGAGAGCGCGATCTCCGCGACCGCGATGTCGCTGCCGTCCTCGAGAGGCGTGTACTCGGCCGACTCGAGGACGGCAGCGACATCGCGGTCGCGGAGATCGCGCTCTCGGTGACCTACG
>WGBS01000172.1 GCA_015494165.1 Gammaproteobacteria bacterium
ACGTCCACGTCCTCGAGGGCGGCGAGCGCGGCGCGGTTCATGAGCCGGTTGATGGTGCGCCTGGCGCGCGTGTGGAGGCCCGGCGTGTCGAGGTCGTCGCCGCGCGCGAGGGCGGCGAGCGCACCGCCGTAGGCGGCGAAGAGCTCCGGGTGGGGGTCCTCGCGCGCGAGCGCCACATACGCGAGCGCGTTGAGATGCAGGCCCGCCACCAGGGCGCGCCCGCCGAGGGCGTGGGGCGGGCCGGCCGGCTCGGCGGCCGCGAGTGTGCGCAGCTCGCCGCGCCCCGACCAGGCGGCGAGCAGCGGCTGGAAGGGGCGCAGCAGCCCGCGCAGGGGAGAGCGCGGCCGCCGCGCGCCGCGCGCCACCGCCCCGACGCGACCGTGCGCGGCCGTGAGCAGCTCCAGCAGCAGGCTGCTCTCGCGGTAGGGCCGCGCGTGCAGCACGTAGGCCGGCTCCAGGGCGCGCCCCGCCACGCCTCAGCCCTCGAAGCCCAGCTCGCGCAGGGCGCGACGGCTGTCGCTCCAGCCCTCGCGCACGCGCACCCAGAGCTGCAGGAAGACCTTCTCGCCGAAGAGCAGCTCCATCTCGCGGCGCGCGCGTGTGCCGGCCTCCTTGAGGACCCGCCCCTCGCGGCCGATGACGATGGGCTTCTGGCTCTCGCGCTCCACCCAGATGACGGCGCCGATACGCAGGAGGCCGTCCTCGCGCTCGAAGGTCTCGATCTCCACCGCGAGCGCGTAGGGCAGCTCCTGGCCGAGCAGCGACATGAGCTTCTCGCGCACCAGCTCCGCCGCCAGGAAGCGCTCGTCACGGTCGGTGACCATGTCGGGCGGGAAGAGGTGCGGGCCCGGCGGCAGGCGCTCGAGAATGCAGCGCTCGAGCGCGCCGAGCTGGCTGCCCTTCAGCGCCGAGACCGGCACGATCTCGGCGAACTCGCGCCGGTGCGCGAGCGCCTCGAGATAGGGCAGCAGGAGCTTCTTGTCCTTGACGCGGTCGATCTTGTTGACCGCCGCGATCACGGGGGCGCGCACCCGCTCGAGCTGCGCGAGCACGTGGTCGTCCTCGGGCGTCCAGCGCAGGGCCTCGACCACCAGCACGACGACGTCCACGTCCTCGAGGGCGGCGAGCGCGGCGCGGTTCATGAGCCGGTTGATGGTGCGCCTGGCGCGCGTGTGGAGGCCCGGCGTGTCGACGTAGATCGCCTGCGCCGGGCCCACGGTGCGCACGCCGAGGATGCGGTGGCGCGTGGTCTGGGGCCGGGAGGTGACGATCGAGACCTTGCGCCCGACGAGGGCGTTGACGAGCGTGGACTTGCCGACGTTCGGGCGCCCCACCAGCGCCACGAAGCCGCAGCGTGTGGCCGCCTCCTGCCGCTCCGCGTCCCCGGCGCTCATGGGCCCTCCTCCGTGCGCTCGAGCTCGGCGAGCGCGCGCTCGGCGGCGGCCTGCTCGGCCCGTCGCCGGCTCGTGCCCTCGCCCAGCGTCGCCTCCTCCAGACCCTCGACCTCGCATGCGACGGTGTAGCGGCGCGCGTGCTCGGCCCCCGCCACCTCCACGACGCGGTAGGTGGGCAGCGGCAGCCGGCGCGCCTGCAGCCACTCCTGCAGGCGGGTCTTCGGATCCTTGAGGGCCCCCGGCTCGGGCTGGCGCGCCACGCGCTCGCCGAGCAGCCGCTCCACCACGTCGCGCGCCGCCTCCAGCCCGCCGTCCAGATAGACCGCTCCCAGCACCGCCTCCAGGGCGTCGGCCAGGATGGAGTCGCGCCGGAAGCCGCCGCTGCGCAGCTCGCCGGGCCCGAGGCGCAGCAGCGCGCCGAGGTCGAGCTCGCGCGCCACCTCGGCCAGCGTCCGCTCGCGCACCAGCCAGGCGCGGCGGCGGCTGAGCTCGCCCTCCTCGGCCCGCGGGAAGCGGCGGTAGAGAAGCTCGGCGGCGAGGAGGCCCAGCACGGCGTCACCGAGGAACTCGAGGCGCTCGTTGCTCGCTGCCGGCCCCGCCGCGCTGCGGTGCGTCAGCGCCCGCTCCAGCAGGGCGCGGTCCGCGAAGCGGTGCCCGAGGCGGGCCTCGAGGCGCTCGAGGGCGGCCGCGCGCGCCGGCTCGGACATAGGCGCCGCCGTCAGTTGCCGACGATGCGCACCACCCGCCGGAAGCGCGCCACCACGTCGAGGTTCGCCATGAGGTGCGTGCGCGCCTCGTAGTCCACGCTCACCTCAAGCACCCCGGCGCCCCCGCGGATGCGCACGTCCTTGGCCTTGATGGTGCGCACGTCGTTGATGTCGAAGCGGCGCGACAGCAGGCGCCGCACCTCGTGCCGCGGCTTGCGCGTGATGTTGGGCTCGCTCTTGAGCGACTCGAGCGAGGCCGCGATACGGAAGTACTCGAGGTAGAGCGGCGTCAGGCGCATGGCCACCAGGCCGAAGAAGCCCACCAGGACGACGACGACCAGCCATCCCCAGAAGGTGAGCCCCTGCTGCCGCCGTGCCGGCTTGCTCATGGCGCGTCTCCCCTGTGCTGCGGTCCGGCCTCCGCCCCTAGCGGATGCGCAGGCCGATCCGGCTCCATTGTACGCCGGCGCCCCCCGGATCCCAGCTCATCCACACGAGGAAGGCCTTGCCCACCAGGTTGGACTCCGGCACCGTGCCCCAGAAGCGGCTGTCGTTGCTGTTGTCCCGGTTGTCGCCCATGACGAAGTACTGTCCCTGCGGGACCACGTACTCGCCGTCCAGGGCCGGCGCCTCGGGCCGCACGAGGATGCGGTGCAGGACGCCCTCCAGGTCCTCCAGCCGCACCTCGGCGCCGGCCATGTGGCGTCGCCCCCCGGCGCCCGGGTAGATGCCGAGGTAGCGCTGCGGCATGGCGCGGCCGTTGACGTAGAGCACCTTGTCGCGGTAGGCGATACGGTCGCCCGGGAGCCCCACCACACGCTTGATGTAGTCCGTGGAGGGATCGCGCGGGTAGCGGAAGACCACCACGTCGCCGCGGCGCGGCTCTCCGACCGGCACCACCTTCACGTTCAGCACCGGCAGGCGCAGGCCGTAGGCGAACTTGTTCACGAGGATGAAGTCGCCGGCGAGCAGCGTCGGCATCATGGAGCCGGAGGGGATGCGGAAGGGCTCGACTACGAAGGAGCGGATCAGGAGGACGACGACGATGACCGGGAAGAAGGAGCGCGCGTAGTCCACGAGCCAGGGCGTGCGCGGCGCCGCCGCCCGCTCCCCGGAAGCGCCGGCGGCCGCGGCCGCCGCGCGGCGGCGCGGCGCCAGCACCGCGGCGTCGAAGGCCCAGATGCCGCCCGTGACGGCGGCGGCCAGCACCAGGAAGGTCGGAAAGTCCATCGTTCCCCCTGCCCTCTACCGGTTCTCGACCTTGAGCACGGCCAGGAAGGCCTCCTGCGGGATCTCGACCTTGCCGACCTGCTTCATGCGCTTCTTGCCCGCCTTCTGCTTCTCGAGGAGCTTGCGCTTGCGCGTGATGTCGCCGCCGTAGCACTTGGCGGTGACGTTCTTGCGCAGGGCCTTGACCGTGGAGCGGGCGATGATCTGCGAGCCGATCGCCGCCTGGATGGCCACCTCGAAGAGCTGCCGCGGGATGAGCTCGCGCATGCGCTCGACCAGCTCGCGCCCGCGCTCGCGCGCCTTGGAGCGGTGCACGATGAGCGACAGCGCGTCCACGCGCTCGCCGTTGATGAGGATGTCGAGCTTGACGAGGTCCGCGGGCTGGAAGCGCAGGAAATGGTAATCGTAGGAGGCGAAGCCGCGGCTGACCGACTTCAGGCGATCGAAGAAGTCGAGCACCACCTCCGCGAGCGGCAGCTCGTAGACGAGCTGCACCTGCCCGCCGAGGTACTGCATGCGCTTCTGCACGCCGCGCTTCTCCACGCACAGTCCCATGACCGCGCCGACGTGCTCCTGCGGGCACAGGATGCTCGCCTCGATGATGGGCTCGCGGATCTCGGCGATCTCGCCCGGTGGCGGCAGGCGTGCCGGGTTGTCCACCTCCAGCACCTCGCCGCGGCGCGTCTCGACCTGGTAGACGACCGTGGGAGCGGTGGTGATGAGCGCGAGCCCGTACTCGCGCTCGAGCCGCTCCTGCACGATCTCCATGTGCAGCATCCCGAGAAAGCCGCAGCGGAAGCCGAAGCCGAGCGCCTCCGAGGTCTCGGGCTCGTAGTGGAGGGCGGCGTCGTTGAGGCGCAGCTTGGCGAGCGCCTCGCGCAGGGCCTCGTAGTCGTCGGCGGCCACCGGGAAGAGCCCCGCGAAGACGCGCGGCTGCACGCGCCGGAAGCCGGGCAGCGGCGCCGCCGCCGGGCGGTCGGCGTGCGTGAGGGTGTCGCCCACCGGCGCCCCCTCCACGTCCTTGATGCCGGCGATGACGTACCCCACCTCGCCCGCGCGCAGCGCCTCGCGCGGCTGCCGCTTGGGCGTGAAGATGCCCACGGCCTCGACCTGCGAGACGCGCCCGGTGGACATGACCTGTATGCGGTCGCGCGGCGCGAGCGTGCCCTGCACCACGCGCACCAGGCTGACGACCCCCAGGTAGTTGTCGAACCACGAGTCGACGATGAGTGCCTGGAGCGGGGCGTCGGGATCGCCCTGCGGCGGCGGGATACGGGCGACGAGGGCCTCGAGCAGCTCCGCCACACCCTCGCCGGTCTTGGCGCTGACGCGCAGGGCGTCGCGGGCCTCGATGCCGATGATCTCCTCGATCTCGCGCGCCACGCGCTCGGGCTCGGCCGAGGGCAGGTCGATCTTGTTCAGCACCGGCAGCACCTCGAGGCCCTGCTCCACGGCCGTGTAGCAGTTGGCGACGCTCTGCGCCTCGACGCCCTGCGCGGCGTCGACCACCAGCAGCGCGCCCTCGCACGCGGCGAGCGAGCGCGAGACTTCGTAGCTGAAGTCGACGTGCCCGGGGGTGTCGATGAAGTTGAGCTGGTAGGTGTGCCCGTCGCGGGCGCGGTAGCTCAGGGTGACCGCCTGGGCCTTGATGGTGATGCCGCGCTCGCGCTCGAGCTCCATGGAGTCGAGCACCTGCTCGCGCATCTCGCGCTCGCTCAGCCCGCCGCAGATCTGGATGAAGCGGTCGGCGAGCGTGGACTTGCCGTGGTCCACGTGCGCGATGATCGAGAAGTTGCGGATGCGCTGCAGGTAGGAGGTGTCGTTCACGGCCCTGTCAGCGCCGCCTCGAGGGCGGCGCGGTCGAGACGGTGGCGGCAGATCTCGCGCCCCTCGCGCGCCAGGACAGGCACTTCCGTGCCGTAGCGGCGCGCCAGCGCCGGGTCGCTGTCCACGTCCACGCGCTCCAGACGCCAGCCGCGTGCGGCCAGCAGCGGGGCGAGCTCCCGCTCCATGGCCTCACACAGGTGGCAGCCCTCGCGGTGGTAGAGGGTGAGGACCCTCACTTGCCCTTGGGCACGCGCACCGCGAGGAACATGGGGCCGCCGCCGCGTTGGACGAGCACGGGCACCGAGCGCCCGCCCCGGAGATGCCGGACGATGCGGCGGTAGCCGTCGAGGTCCTCGACCTGGCGATTGTCGATCATGAGGATGACGTCGCCGCGCCGCAGCCCCGCCTCGCGCGCGGGATCGCCCGTGACGCGCACCACGCGCACGCCGCCCTCGACGCCGAGCTCCTTGCGGGCGCCCTCGTCGAGGGCCTCGACCACCAGCCCGAGGCGCGCGTCCTCGTAGCGCCCCGCGGCGCCCACCGTGCCCACGTCCTCCGGCAGCTCGCCGATGCGCACCGTGACGGTGCGCGGCCTGCCGTTGCGCACGATGCGGATCTTGACCCGCTTGCCCACGGGCGTGCGCCCGACGAGCGGCGGCAGGCTGCCCGAGTCCGGCACCGGGTGCCCGTCGTACTCGACGATGATGTCGCCGACGCGCAGGCCGGCCTTGGCCGCCGGGCTGTCCGGCAGCACCTTGGCGATGAGGGCGCCCTCGGGCTTCTCGAGGCCGAAGGACTCGGCGAGGTCGCGGTCGACGTCCTGGATCAGGACCCCGAGCCAGCCGCGCGTGACCTTGCCCTTGGTGCGCAGCTGCTCCACCACCTCCATCGCGATGTCGATGGGGATGGCGAACGACAGGCCCATGTAGCCGCCGGTGCGGCTGTAGATCTGGGAGTTGATCCCCACCACCTCGCCGTCCATGTTGAACAGCGGCCCGCCCGAGTTGCCGGGGTTGATGGCGACGTCGGTCTGGATGAAGGGCACGTAGTTCTCGGACGGCAGGCTGCGCCCCTTGGCGCTGACGATGCCCGCCGTGGCCGA
Source organism: Gammaproteobacteria bacterium (assembly GCA_015494165.1). Lineage (GTDB taxonomy): Bacteria > Pseudomonadota > Gammaproteobacteria > S144-34 > S144-34 > S144-34. The sequence goes on from WGBS01000172.1 coordinate 6,261, forward strand.
GTGGTCGAAGCCGAAGGGCGAGCCGATGGCGAGCACCCACTCGCCGACCTCGAGGTCGGCGGAGCGCCCGATGCGCACCGTCGGCAGGGGGCGCTTGCTCTCGACCTTGAGCAGGGCGATGTCGGTGCGCTCGTCCTTGCCCACCACCTTGGCGTCGAGCTCGCGCCGGTCCGAAAGGCGCACGATGATGCGGTCGGCGCCCTTGATGACGTGATAGTTCGTGAGGATGTAGCCGTCGGGCGAGATCACGAAGCCCGAGCCGAGGCTGCGCGCCTGGAACTCCCGGCCGCCCTCCTCGCCGAAGAAGCGCTTGAGCCACTCGCCGAAGGGCGTGCCCTCGAGGTCCGGGATGTCCATGCCCGGCGGCAGCGCCGGGTGCGGGCGGCGCACCTTCTGCGTGGTGGAGATGTTGACCACGGCCGGCCCGTTGCGCTTGACGAGCTCGGTGAAGTCCGGCAGGCCGTGGGGGCGCGCCTGCGCGCCGGCGGCGAGCAGAAGCGCGGCCAGCGCGGGCACGAGCGATGTCCAGAGCCGCTGCGGCATGTCGAAGATCCTTTCCTGAACGGCATCGGCGCGGCCGGGCGCGCCGCGGAAGCCTGCATTATAGAGCCTGCGTCGGCGAGGGCGCACGCGCGCCTCAAGCG
>WGBS01000173.1 GCA_015494165.1 Gammaproteobacteria bacterium
GTTCCCACATTCGTGGGCGTGCACGGGAGACGGGTGACGGGAGACGGATAAAGAAACGGCCGCGCCCGAAGGGCGCTCCGCCCCTCGCCTCCCGACCCCAGTCTCTCGTCCCTGCCGCCGCAGGCGGGCGCGGCAGGATGCCGCTCCCACAGAGCCGGGTTACAGCTTGCAGGCTACGGCGTACGGTCGCCCGTCTCCCGTAACCCGTCTCCTGTCCCCTGGCTTGGCTTGTCCGCGCCCCGTTCCTATAATCGGCGCAGCCGACGGGCGGCGAGACGGCGCCAACCCCCGAAAATACAACGAGAACGACGATCCGCCCGAGCGACCCGTTCCCCCGACCGGACCAGACCCTGGAGGACGTCGATGAACATCTCCCGCCGCGAGTTCATCCAGATCCTGGCGGCCGCCGCGGCCGCGGGCATCAACCTCGCCGGCTGCGAGCCGGGCTCCGACCAGCAGAAGCCGGCCGGCGGCCCGAAGCCGAGCAAGGGCCCGAGCACGCTCTACGAGCTGCCGCCCTTCGGCAATGTCAGCCTGCTCCACTACACCGACTGCCACGCGCAGCTCCTTCCGATCTACTTCCGCGAGCCGAGCTACAACATCGGCGTCGGCTCCATGCGCGGCAAGCCGCCGCACCTCGTGGGCGAGGCCTTCCTCAAGTACTACGGCATCGAGCGCGGCACCCCCGAGGCGCACGCCTTCACCTATCTCGACTTCGTGGAGCTGGCGAAGAAATACGGCAAGGTGGGCGGCTTCGCGCATCTCGCCACGCTGGTGAAGAAGATCCGCGAGCAGCGCCCGGGGGCGCTGCTCCTCGACGGCGGCGACACCTGGCAGGGCTCGGCGACCTCCCTCTGGTCGAACGCCCAGGACATGGTCGACGCCCAGATCCTGCTGGGCGTCGACGTCATGTGCCCGCACTGGGAGTTCACCTTCGGGGCCGAGCGCGTCAAGGAGGTCGTCGAGAAGGACTTCAAGGGCAAGATCGACTTCGTCGCCCAGAACGTGGTCGACAAGGACTGGGGCGAGCGCATCTTCAAGCCCTACGTCATCCGCGAGATCAACGGCGTGCCCGTCGCCATCGTCGGCCAGGCCTTCCCCTACACGCCCATCGCCAACCCCGCCTACCTCATCCCGGAGTGGAGCTTCGGCATCCGCGAGGAGGAGATGCAGGAGGCGGTGGACTCGGCGCGCGGCGAGGGCGCCCAGGTGGTCATCGTCCTCTCGCACAACGGCATGGACGTCGACCTCAAGATGGCGAGCCGCGTGCGCGGCATCGACGCCATCATGGGGGGCCACACCCACGACGCCGTCCCGCGCCCGGTGGAGGTGTCCAACCCCGGCGGTGGCAAGACGCTCGTGATCAACTCCGGCTCCAACGGCAAGTTCCTGTCGGTCCTCGACCTCGACGTCAAGGACGGCAAGGTGCGCGATTACCGCTACAAGCTGCTGCCGGTCTTTTCCAACTTCCTCAAGCCGGACCCGGCGATGAGCGCCTATATCGAGCAGGTGCGCGCGCCCTACAAGGAGAAGCTCGGCGAGCAGCTCGCCACCGCCGGCGACCTGCTCTACCGTCGCGGCAACTTCAACGGCACCTTCGACCAGGTGATCTGCGACGCGCTGCGCGAGGTCATGGGGGCGCAGATCTCCTTCTCGCCCGGCTTCCGCTGGGGGGTGAGCCTGCTCCCGGGCGATCCCATCACCTTCGAGTACCTGATGACGCACACCGCGATCACCTACCCCGTCGTCACGCTCAACGAGATGACGGGCGAGCAGATCAAGATGGTGCTCGAGGACGTCGCCGACAACCTGTTCAACAAGGACCCCTACTACCAGCAGGGCGGCGACATGGTGCGCGTGGGCGGCCTCAAGTACGCCATGAACCCGGAGGCGGACATCGGCAGCCGCATCACCGACATGGAGCTCGATGGCCAGCCCCTCGACCCGAAGAAGACCTACACCGTCGCGGGATGGGCGAGCGTGGCGCGGCCGCTCGAGGGGCGCCCCGTGTGGGACGTCGTGGCCGAGTACCTGCGCGACCAGAAGGTGGTGCGGGTCAAGGAGCTCAACGTGCCGGTCCTCAAGGGCGTCGAGGGCAACCCCGGCATCGGCGCCTGAGGCGCGAGCCGCCGCCGGCGGTCCCGCCGGCGGCGGCAGGGACGAGAGACGGGGGTCGGGAGACGAGGATTGGCGCGCCCGTCGGGCGCAGCCGTCGGGATCCTTCCGCCGGTCGCGTAGAGACGGCAGACGGGAGGCGGGTGTCGGGAGGCGAGGGGTGGTGCGCCCTTCGGGCGCAGCCGTTTGGTCGTTCCCGTTTTCCCGTCACCCGTCTCCCGTAAGCTGCGAATGCGGGAGCGCCTTCCAGGCGCGATTCCTTGGCCCTGCTGGTCGCGGCAGGATGCCGCTCCTCTTGTCCGCCAGGTCAATTCCACAGTACGCTTTCATCGGGGTCTCCTCCTGTTGCTTGAGGCGCCTACGCGACCTCGTTTCACAGTCCCAGGAGGTTGACCCCTTTCCACATACACCGTCCAGCCCCAGCCCCCTCAGCTCCGGGGCCGCTTTATCCCATCTCCCACA
>WGBS01000174.1 GCA_015494165.1 Gammaproteobacteria bacterium
GGCCCGCGCCGCCCGGCCCACCGTCTCGCGGTCAGGCCATTCGAGCGCGGACGAATTCAAGGATCTCCCGGGCATAGGCGATCGCCTGCTCGCTCTGCAGCGGGCCGTAGTGCTCGAAGGGCGCCCCCTCGGCGTGGCCGTTGGCGTAGCGCGTCGGCACGTAGAAATTGTCGAGGACGCGCGCCTTCTCGACCAGCGCGGCGGGCCGCTCCGGCAGCTCCTCCAGCAGCCGCGCGACCACGTGGCCCCACATGTCGCGCCCCTGGTGCAGGTGGAGCGCCTTCGCCGCCTTCTCCGCCGCCTGCTGGGCCGCGAAGCAGGCCCACTCGTGGCGGCCGTCCCGGCGCGAGGCCTCGGCCTGCTCCAGGTCGCGCTCGGCCTGCGCCAGCCAGTCACGCGCGCGGCTGCCCATCGCTGCCCTCCCCTGCGGTCTGCGCGCGCATGATAGCGCTCACTCGCCCTCCACGCCGCGGATGGGCTTGACGGTGCTCCAGCCCTTGCAGCTCGGGCACTGCCAGTGGAGCTGCTTGCCCTCGAAGCCGCACACCCGGCACTTGTAGACCGGCCGGCCCTCGAGGAGCTTGCCCACCAGGTCGCGCAGAATGAGCATCTGCTCGCGCGCCTCGCCCGAGGTCTGGTCGAGGCGCAGCTCGATGAGGCGCGCGAGCCCCCGCACCGAGGGCCGGCGCCGGAGCTGGTCGGCGAGGAACTCGGCCGCGGCGCGTTCGCCGCCGCGCTGGCGCAGGTGCTCGGCGAGCGCGAGCATGGGCGAGATGCCCTCGTAGCGGCCCATCACCTCGCGCAGCCAGCGCTCGTAGCCCTCGGGGTCGTCGAGACCGCGGTGGGCGGAGGCCACGCGCTCGACGATCTCCGGCAGGTACTCCACGTCCTGCTCCACCACGCGCCGCCAGGCCTTGAGCGCCGCGCGCAGGTTGCCGCCCGCCGCCTCGAGGTCGCCGAGCAGGATGCTCGCGCGCACGCAGGCCGGGTCCTGGGACAGCGCCCGCCTGAGGAGCTGGCGCGCGCGCGCCGGGTCGCCCGCGCGGCGCGCCTGCTCGGCCATCTCGCAGTGGTAGTGGGCGATCACGGGCGCCATGGAGCGGCCGGTCGCGGCCTGCAGCCTGCGGCAGGCGTCGATCGCCTTCTCCCAGTCCTTCTCCTGCTGGTAGATGTCGATGAGGTGGCGCAGGGCCGGCACCGTGTGGGCGCCGCTCTCGACGAGCTCGGCGAACAGGTTCTCGGCACGGTCGAAGAGCCCCGCCCGCATGTAGTCCTCGCCCAGGGCGAGCAGCGCCTGCGCGCGCTGCTCCGGCGTCAGCGTGGGACGGGCGATGAGGTTCTGGTGGATGCGGATCGCGCGGTCGACCTCGCCGCGGCGGCGGAAGAGATGGCCCAGCGCGAAGTGGGTCTCCACCGTCTCGCTGTCGACCTCCACCATGCGCACGAAGACCTCGATCGCCTTGTCCGGCTGCTCGTTGAGGAGGTAGTTGAGGCCCTTGAAATACTCCGTGGGGAGGGGGCGCCCCGGCGCGCGCGCGGGCTCGCGCCGCCGCCGCCCGGCGTACCAGCCGGAGGCGGCCGCCACCGGCAGCAGCAGCCACAGGAGCTCGAGCATCTCAGCGCGCGTCCCGGATCGGCAAGGTCCGCAGGTTCTCGACCTCCTGCTCGGCCACGCGCACCGCCTTGCGCAGGCGCGCGAGCTCGCGGCGCTGGCGCACGACGACGCCGAGGCAGCCCAGCATGCCCAGCGCCACGCCGAGGGCGAAGGCGACGGCGAGCGCGAGCGACAGCGGCACCTCGGCCCGTCCCCAGTAGTAGTCCAGCGGCACGGCCTGGGCGTTGAGCACCCCGAAGCTCAGGCCGGCGACGAGCACCAGCAGAACGAGGATCCAGGTCAGCAAGCGGCCCATGACGCCTCCCGCGGCGGATCTCCAGCCATTGCGCACAGTCTACACGCGTGCGCGGGCTGCAGGTGACGGGGCACGGGTGACGGGTGACGGGTTGCGGGGGACAGAGGCGAGGATCGGGAGGCCTTCAGGCGCACAGGCCTTTCCGCTCCGCAGGTCGGGACTGGAAGCCCCTCCCCCAATCGCGAGTGGCGGGCGACGGGGGTCGGGAGACGAGCGAGGCGGGTTACAGCTTACAGGCTACGGTGTACGGTCACCCGTCACCCATCTCCCGTCTCCCGTGCACTCCCGCGAAGCGGGCAAAGAAAACGGGCGCCGTGCGGCGCCCGTCACGAAGGTTCGCTGCGGCTGCGGCTCAGAGGCCGTACTTCTCGGGCCCCGCGTCGCGCTGGCTGAGGTACTGCTGGTAGCCCAGCTCGCCCTGGACCTTGGCCTTCTTGGCGAGCTTGATGGCCTTGTCGTAGTCGCCCTTGGCCGCGGCCTTCTTCGCCTTCTTGAGGAGCTTGCCGATGTCGCGCCACTCGAAGCCGACCGAGGCGGCCTTCTTGCGCGCCGCGACGGCCTCCTTGTAGATGCGCTCGAACTCCGCCGCCTTCGCCGACTGCGCCTGCGCGCTCACCTTCTGCTCGCCGGTGCCGGCACAGCCGGTGGCGCCGAGGGCGAACGAAAGCGCGAGGAGGCTGGTGCCGATGAGGGTCTTGATCTTCATGCTTCCTCCCAGTCCTGCCCGTGTGGTTCTTGTTGGGACGCGGTCCCGTGGACGGGACTCGTCGTTCTGGTGCCTCTCTTCGGGGACGCGCGCTGATCATAAAGCAAGCCGGGCGCGCCCGAAAAGGGCGCGCCCGGCCGCAAGAGGCTTTGTGAGCGTTTCAGAAAACTCTGATCAATCCGCTACGCGGATTGAACAGCGCTGAGGTGCTTCGCGGCCATTTTGTTTTCTCCCTGTATCGTCATGCACTTCCATGTGCATGTGCCATCCCGCGGCCATCCCTGGCCGCGGGGAAGCTCTGAAAAAAACCAATTTTTTCAGAGCTTCCTTCAGCAGATACGCAAACGCCGATGAGCGGCCGCCTTCACACGGGCGCGCCTTCGACCTTACGGCCCTCGCGCGCGCAGGCCTCGTCGTGCTCGCGGTGGTAGCGCACGACGCGCTCGACCTCGCTGCGCGAGCCCAGCACCACCGGAACCCGCTGGTGGAGCTCCGTCGGCCGCACCTCGAGGATGCGCGTGCGGCCGGTCGAGGCGGCCCCGCCCGCCTGCTCGACGATCATGGCCATGGGGTTGGCCTCGTACATCAGGCGCAGGCGTCCGGGCTTCGAGGGGTCGCGGCGGTCCCACGGGTACATGAAGATGCCGCCGCGCGTGAGGATGCGGTGCACCTCGGCCACCATGGAGGCCACCCAGCGCATGTTGAAGTTGCGCCCGCGCGGGCCCTCCTTGCCCTGCAGGCACTCGCGCACGTAGCGCTGCACGGGCGCCTCCCAGAAGCGCTCGTTGGAGACGTTGATGGCGAACTCGCTCGTCTCCGCCGGGATCTGCATGTCGGGGTGGGTGAGCACGAACTCGCCGATCTCGCGGTCCAGGGCGAAGCCGTTCACGCCGTGCCCGGTGGTCAGCACCAGCATGGTCGAGGGCCCGTAGATGGCGTAGCCCGCGCACACCTGCTCCGTGCCGGGCTGCAGGAAGTGCTCGGCCGCAGGCTCGTTGACCCCCTCGGGGCAGCGCAGCACCGAGAAGATGGTCCCGACCGAGACGTTGACGTCGATGTTGGACGAGCCGTCGAGAGGGTCGAAGAGCAGCAGGTACTTGCCGCGCGGGTAGCACCCGGGGATGCGGTAGATGTCCTCCATCTCCTCGGAGGCCATGGCCGCCAGGTGGCCGGTCCACTCCATGGAGCGCACCAGCACGTCGTTGGCGATGACGTCGAGCTTCTTCTGCGTCTCGCCCTGGACGTTCTCGCTGCCGGCGGTGCCGAGGATGCCGATGAGCCCGCCCTTGCTGACCGCGTTGGCGATCACCTTGCACGCGGTGACGATGTCGTTCAGCAGCGAGGTGAAGTCGCCGGTGGCGCCCGGGATGCGGCGCTGCTCCTCGATGATGAACTGGGTGAGCGAGGTCCCGTTGTGCATCGCGTGTCGTCTCCTCGTGGGTCCGGCGGACGGGCACAAAAAAGCGCGCCGCTGGGCGGCGCGCTGCTATCGTATTCGAATATTCTGATTCGGTCAAAAACCGGCTGTCAGGCCGCCGACCGCGCCCCTCCGCGCACGCGCATGCCGGAGGCCTCGCCGCGCTGGCGCTCGACCACCGCGCGCACGCTCGGGCGCGCGAGGAAGCCGGCCAGCGTGATGCCGTCCAGGAACTCGTAGATCTGGCGGCTGAGCTCGGTCCACAGCTCGTGGGTCAGGCAGCGCTGGCCGTCCTGGCAGTTCTCCTCCCCGCCACAGCGGGTGGCGTCCATCTTCTCGTCCACGGCGGTGATGATCTCGGCCACGGTGATCTCGGAGGCCGGCCGCGCCAGGCGGTAGCCGCCGCCGGGGCCGCGCACGCCCTCGACCAGCCCGCGCCGGCGGAGCTTGGCGAAGAGCTGCTCCAGATAGGAGAGCGAGATCCCCTGGCACTGGGAGATCTCGGCCAGCGTGACCGGGCGCTCGTTCTCGTGCAGCGCCAGCTCCAGCATCGCCGTGACGGCGTAACGGCCCTTGGTCGAAAGCTTCATGACGTGTCCCGCCTCGTCCGGTGGGCGACCCCTGCCGCCCAAAAGCCTAGCGATTTGCTCAAGAATCCTACAGTAGTTGAGTAACGCGGTCAAGATTTAGACCGTAGGCCCGTGGCGGGAATCGGGGGCGGCTTACGGTGCGCGGTCCGCAGGTGCGGCCATCACAAGGCCCAGAGGCGAAACCCCTTCCGGTACGGCCACTTGGCCTCTCCGCTCCAGGTCGGGGCTGGAAGCCCCTCCCGCAACCGAAAGTGACGGGAGACGGGGGGCGAGAGGCGGGGGTTGGTGCGCGCTCCGCGCGCGGCCGTTTCTTTCCCGTCTCCCGCAGCCCGTCTCCCGGTACGCGCTCCGGAGAAGCGCGAGGCTCAGGGAACGGCGGGGTCGGCGGCGGCGAGGCGCGCGCGCCGGGGGCGGGCCGCCGGCGGGAAGCCGTGGCCCTGCGCCAGGCAGTAGGCCAGCCATTTCTCCAGGAAGCGGTTCATGCGCCAGCGCCCGGCGAGCGTGCACCCGTCCCCGTCACCACGCTGCGGGCGGGTGCAGGCCACGGCCTCGGCCTGGCGGGCGTCGTGGTAGACGCGCACGGTGAGGTCCGGGTCGGCCCGCAGGCCGCCCCCCGGCTCGTCGAAATAGTAGGTGAGGTGCAGGAGCGTGGTGTAGCGGTGGCGCTCCAGCACGCGCAGGTGCAGGTCGAGGCAGCCCGGCACGCGCGAGACCGCGGCCTCCAGCGTGTCCAGCCCCGGCGCGAGCACCAGCAGGCGCCGGTAGTTGGACTCGTAGACGGCCATCAGCCCCGCGAAGCTGCGCGGCGCCTCCCCGTGCCACAGCCTGTAGCCGCTTCCGAGCATCGCGCGAATCTTAGGTGGCGCGCGGCCGCCCTGCCAGCTTGACATCCCTCCGCCCCTGTGTCGGCCTTCGCCCCGGACCCCTTGAGCGAATAGACTGGGCCGGTCCGCGCCAGCGAAAGGAGCCCGATGAGCCGCATCCGCACTGTCGCCACCACGCCCTATCCGGACCAGCGCCCCGGGACCTCGGGGCTGCGCAAGCGCGTGCGCGTCTTCCTGCAGCCCAACTATCTGGAAAACTTCGTGCAGGCGATCTTCGACGCCTTCCCGGAACGGCGCGGCGGCACCCTGGTGCTGGGCGGCGACGGGCGCTACCACAACGCCGAGGCGATCCAGGTCATCCTGCGCATGGCGGCGGCCAACGGCTTCGAGCGCGTCGTCGTGGGCCGCAACGGTATCCTGTCGACGCCCGCGGCCTCCAACCTCATCCGGCTGCGCAGGGCCTTCGGCGGCATCATCCTCTCGGCGAGCCACAACCCGGGCGGTCCCGACGGCGACTTCGGCGTCAAGTACAACGTCGGAAACGGCGGACCGGCGCCCGAGGCGGTGACCGAGCGCATCTGGGCCATCAGCCGCGAGCTGCGCGCGTACCGCATCCTCGAGGCGGAGGACGTGCCCCTCGGGCGGCCCGGCGCGCTGCGCCTCGGCCCCATGACCGTCGAGGTGGTGGACCCCGTGGCCGACTATGCCGACCTCATGGAGCGGCTCTTCGACTTCGAGCGCATGCGGGCGCTGTTCGACTCGGGCCTGTTCCGCATGCGCTACGACGCCATGCACGCCGTCACCGGTCCCTACGCGCGCGAGATCCTCGAGCGCCGCCTCGGCGCGCCGCCGGGGACGGTGGTGAACGGCGAGCCGCTGCCGGACTTCGGCGGCGGCCACCCGGACCCGAACCTGGTGCACGCGCGCGCCCTCGTCGAGGCCATGCACGGGCGCGACGCGCCGGACTTCGGCGCCGCCTCCGACGGCGACGGCGACCGCAACATGATCCTGGGGCGGCGCTTCTTCGTCACGCCCAGCGACAGCCTCGCGGTGCTGGCCGCCAACGCCCACCGCGTGCCGGGCTATGCGCGCGGGCTGGCGGGCGTCGCTCGCTCCATGCCCACCAGCCGCGCCGTCGACCGCGTGGCCGCCCGCCTCGGCATCGACTGCTACGAGACCCCCACGGGGTGGAAGTTCTTCGGCAGCCTGCTGGATGCCGGCCGCATCACGCTCTGCGGCGAGGAGAGCTTCGGCACGGGCTCCGACCACGTGCGCGAGAAGGACGGGCTGTGGGCGGTGCTCTTCTGGCTCAACCTGCTCGCCGTGCGCCGCGAGCCGGTGGAGGCCATCGTGCGCGCCCACTGGCGCGAGCACGGCCGCCACTACTACCAGCGCCACGACTACGAGGGGCTCGACCCAGACCCCGCCGCCGCGCTCCTCGAGGACCTGCGCCGCGCCCTGCCCTCGCTGCCCGGGCGGCGCCTGGGCGGGCTCGAGGTGACGGCGGCCGACGACTTCGCCTACACCGATCCCGTCAGCGGCGAGCGCAGCGAGCACCAGGGCATCCGCATCTTTTTCGGCGAGGCCGCGCGCGCGGTGCTGCGCCTGTCCGGGACGGGCACCGCCGGGGCGACGCTCCGCCTGTATCTTGAGCGCTACGAGCCGGATCCCGCGCGCCACGGGCTCGACCCCGGCGAGGTGCTGGCACCGCTGGCGGCGGCGGTGGACGCCCTCGCGGGGCTGCGCGCGCGCCTCGGGCGCGAGCGCCCGGACGTCGTCACCTGACAGCGCGCACGTGCCGCGCGCCCCGGAGGAGAAACCCATGGAGCGCTACCGCTACATACGACGCTTCGCCGAGATCGGCATGGAGGACGTCGCCCTCGTCGGCGGCAAGAACGCCTCGCTCGGCGAGATGTACCGCGAGCTCACGCCGCAGGGGGTGCGCGTGCCGAACGGCTTCGCCGTCACCGCCGAGGGCTACCGCCACCACCTCGAGCACAACGGCCTCGTGGAGCGCATCCGCGAGACGCTGGCGGGCCTGGACGTCTCCGACGTCGAGGCGCTCGCGCGCGCCGGCGCGCGCATCCGCCACTGGATCGCGCACGGGGAGCTCCCGCCGGACCTCGCCGACGAGATCGCGCGCGCCTACGCCGAGCTCGAGGCCGAGTTCGGCCCGGATACGGACGTCGCCGTGCGCAGCTCCGCCACCGCCGAGGACCTGCCCACGGCCTCCTTCGCCGGCCAGCAGGAGACCTATCTCAACATCCGCGGCACGCGCGCCCTGCTGGATGCCTGTCGGCGCGTCTTCGCCTCGCTTTTCACCGATCGCGCCATCGCCTATCGCGTCCACCACGGCTTCGACCACATGGCGGTGGCGCTCTCGGTGGGCGTGCAGAAGATGGTGCGCTCCGACCTCGCCGCGAGCGGCATCCTGTTCACGCTCGACACCGAGACCGGCTTCCGCGACGTGGTGCTCATCACCGCCGCCTGGGGCCTGGGCGAGAACATCGTCCAGGGCAAGGTGGACCCCGACGAGTTCTACGTCTTCAAGCCCACCCTGGAGAAGGGCTTCCGCCCCATCCTCAAGCGCCAGCTCGGGCGCAAGCAGTTCAAGCTGATCTACAGCGCCGACGCCGCCGCGGGCGTCTCCACGCGCAACGTGCGCGTGCGCCCCGAGGAGCAGCGCCGCTTCTGCATCGACGACGACGAGGTGCTGGAACTCGCGCGCTGGGGCGTGATCATCGAGCGCCACTACAGCGAGCGCGCCGGCCGCCCCATGCCGATGGACATCGAATGGGCCAAGGACGGGCGCGACGGGCGCCTCTACGTGGTGCAGGCGCGGCCCGAGACCGTGCAGTCGCGCGCCGACCCGCGCGTGCAGGAGGTCTACCGCCTGGAGCGCCGCGGACCGGTGCTGGTCACCGGGCGCAGCGTGGGCCAGCGCATCGCCGCCGGCCGCGCGCGCGTCATCCTCGAGGCCGCGCACATGGACGAGCTGGAGGAGGGCGAGGTGCTTGTCACGGACATCACCGACCCCGACTGGGAGCCGGTGATGAAGCGCGCGGCCGCCATCGTCACCAACCGCGGCGGGCGCACCTGCCACGCCGCCATCGTCGCGCGCGAGCTGGGCATCCCCGCCGTGGTGGGCACCGGCAACGCCACGCAGGTGATCGGCACGGGACGCGAGGTCACCGTGAGCTGCGCCGAGGGCGACACCGGCTACGTCTACGACGGGCGCCTGCCCTTCCGCGTCGAGCGCGTCGACCTGTCCAAGCTGCCGCGCCCGCGCACGCCGCTCATGCTCAACGTCGGCAACCCGGACATCGCCTTCGAGCTCGCGCCGCTGCCCGCGGCCGGCGTCGGGCTGGCGCGGCTCGAGTTCATCATCAACAACGCCATCGGCGTGCACCCGCGCGCGCTCCTCGAGCTCGACACGCTCGATGCCGAGACGCGCGCGCGCGCCGAGGCGCGCGCCGCGGGCTATCCCGACCCGCGCAGCTTCTACGTGCTGCGCCTGGCCGAGGGCATCGGCACCATCGCGGCCGCCTTCTATCCGAGGCCCGTGATCGTGCGCACCTCGGACTTCAAGTCGAACGAGTACGCGCGCCTCATCGGCGGCGAGCGCTTCGAGCCGCGCGAGGAGAACCCCATGCTCGGCTTCCGTGGCGCCTTCCGCTACTTCTCGCCGCGGTTCGCCGAGTGCTTCGCCCTGGAGTGCGAGGCCCTGCGCCACGTGCGCGAGGTCATGGGGCTGGACAACGTGTCCGTGATGATCCCCTTCGTGCGCACGCCCGAGGAGGGCCGGCGCGTGCTCGAGCTCATGGCGCGCAACGGCCTCGAGCGCGGCAAGGACGGGCTGCGCGTCTACCAGATGTGCGAGATCCCCTCGAACGCCGTGCTCGCCGACGCCTTCCTCGAGCACTTCGACGGCTACTCCATCGGCTCCAACGACCTCACGCAGCTTACCCTCGGCGTGGACCGCGACTCGGGCCTGCTCGAGGGCTTCGACGAGCGCGACCCGGCCGTGCTGCGCCTCATGGAGCTCGCCATCGAGGCCTGCCGGCGCCGGGGCAAGTACGTCGGCATCTGCGGCCAGGCGCCCTCGGACTTCCCGGAGATCACGCGCTGGCTCGTCGAGCACGGCATCGGCTCGATCTCGCTCAATCCCGACAGCCTGCTGCCCATGCTCCAGGTCGTCCTCGAGGCCGAAGGCAGGGCGCAGGAAACGGGTGGCGGGTGACGGGTGACGGCTGACAGCCAGCGGACCGCGGAACCGCCCTAGCCTGCCCGAAAGCCCCCGCATGGGTCCGGGTTCACGGCGCGCGGAGGGCCGTATACTGCCATCCGCGGAAGGTAGGCTGGCATGGCGCAGAGGAGCGAGATCACCGTGGACGAAAGCGCCGCGCGTGCCTGCATGGCGGCGCTGCGGCGCGCGCTGCCGCCGGACACGCTCCTCACCGACCCCGACACCCTGCGCACCTACGAGTGCGACGCCCTCAGCGCCTACCGCCGCCTGCCGCTCGCCGTGGCGCTGCCGCACGACCGCGAGCAGGTGCGCACGGTCCTGCGGATCACGCGCGAGCACGGCGTGCCGGTGGTGCCGCGCGGCGCCGGCACGGGGCTCTCGGGCGGGGCGCTGCCTCACCCCCGGGGCGTGCTGCTCTCGCTCGCGCGCCTCAACCGCATCCTCGCGATCGATCCCCGCAACCGCACCGCGCGCGTCGAGCCCGGCGTGCGCAACCTCGCGGTGAGCGAGGCCGCACGGCCCCACGGCCTGCACTACGCCCCGGACCCCTCCTCGCAGGTCGCCTGCACCATCGGCGGCAACATCGCCGAGAACGCCGGCGGCGTGCACTGCCTCAAGTACGGGCTCACCGTGCACAACGTGCTGCGCATCGAGGCCCTCACCGCCGACGGCGAGACGCTCGTGGCCGGCGGCGGCGGGCTCGACGGGCCGGGCTACGATCTGGCGGCGGCGCTGACGGGCTCGGAGGGGCTGCTGGCGGTGGTGGTCGAGGCCACCGTGCGGCTGCTGCCGCTGCCGCAGTGCGCGCGCGTGCTGCTCGCCGCCTTCGAGCGCGTCGAGGACGCGGCCGCCGCGGTGGCGGCCGTCATCGCCGGCGGCATCGTGCCCGCCGGCCTCGAGATGATGGACAACGCGGCCGTGCGCGCGGCCGAGGACTTCGTGCACGCGGGCTACCCGACCGACGCCGCGGCCATCCTGCTGTGCGAGCTCGACGGCACGGAGGCCGAGGTCGAGGCCGGCATCGCGCGCGTGCGCGCCCTGCTCGCAGAGCACGGCGCCACCGAGGTGCGGCTCGCGCGCGACGAGGCCGAGCGCGAGCGCTTCTGGAAGGGGCGCAAGGCCGCCTTTCCCGCCGTCGGCCGCCTCAGCCCCGACTACTACTGCATGGACGGCACCATCCCCCGGCGCGAGATCGGCCGCGTGCTCACGCGCATCGCCGAGCTCGCGCGCGAGCACGGCCTGCCGGTGGTCAACGTCTTCCACGCCGGCGACGGCAACCTCCACCCGCTGATCCTCTACGACGCCAACCGCCCGGGCGAGCTCGAGCGCACCGAGCGCCTCGGCCACCGCATCCTCGAGGCCTGCATCGAGGCCGGCGGCACGGTCACGGGCGAGCACGGCGTGGGCGTGGAGAAGCTCGATCCCATGTGCCGGCAGTTCGACGAGGCCACGCTGCGCCAGTTCCATGCCCTCCGCGAGGCCTTCGACCCGCGCCGGCTGCTCAACCCCGGCAAGGCGGTGCCGACGCTCGCGCGCTGCGCCGAGCACCGCGCCATGCACGTGCGCGGCGGCCGCCTGCCCTTCCCGGAGCTGGAGCGCTTCTGAATGGCCGCGGACGCGGACCGGGGCGAGGCGCTCGCCGCGCGCGTGGCGGAGGCGGCCGCCGCCGGCACGCCGCTGCGCATCGCGGGAAGCGGCTCCAAGGCCTTCTACGGCCGGCCGGTGGCAGGCGAGCCGCTGTCGCTCGCGGGCCACCGCGGCATCGTCGCCTACGAGCCCGCCGAGCTCTACGTCACCGCGCGCGCCGGCACGCCGCTCGCCGAGCTCGAGGAGACGCTCGCCGCCCGCGGCCAGCGCCTCGGCTGCGAGCCGCCGCGCTTCGGCGGCCGCGGCACCGTCGGCGGCATGGTGGCGGCGGGGCTCTCGGGCCCGCGCCGGCCGTGGAGCTGGGCCGTGCGCGACGTGGTGCTCGGCGTGCGCTGCATCAACGGGCGCGGCGAGATCCTCGCTTTCGGCGGCCGCCTCATGAAGAACGTGGCGGGCTTCGACGCCGCGCGGCTCATGGCGGGGAGCCTCGGCACCCTGGCCGTGCTGCTGGAGGTCACGCTGCGGGTCGACCCCGCCCCCGAGGCCTCGCTCACGGTGAGCCTCGAGTGCGACATGGCCGAGGCGATCGAGCGCCTCGCCGCCTGGGGACGGCTGCCCCTGCCGCTCGCGGGCGCCTGCCACTTGGACGGCCGCCTCCACCTGCGCCTCGAGGGGGCGGAGGCCTCCGTGCGGGAGGCGGCCGCGCGCCTCGGCGGCGAAGCGCGCGCGGACGACGGCGGGCTGTGGGCCGGGCTGCGCGACCACACCCTGCCCTTCTTCTCCGCCGACGACCCGCGCCCCCTGTGGCGGCTGTCGGTGCCGCCGGCCACGCCGCCGCTGCCGCTCGCGGGCGAGTGGCTGCTCGACTGGGGCGGCGCGCAGCGCTGGCTGCGCAGCGACGCGCCGGCCGGCGCCGTGCGCGCCGCGGCCGAGCGCGCCGGCGGCCATGCGACCTGCTTCCGCGGCGAGGGGATCGAGCCCTTCCATCCGCTGGCGCCGGCCGCCCTCGCCCTGCACCGGCGCATCAAGGCCGCCTTCGATCCCGCCGGCATCCTCAACCCCGGACGCATGTACGCCGAGGGAGGTCCCTGAGGTGGAGACGCACCTCCCGGAGGCGCTGCTCGCGACCGACGAGGGACGCGCCATCGAGCGCGCGCTGCGCACCTGCGTGCACTGCGGCTTTTGCAACGCCGCCTGCCCCACCTATCAGATCCTCGGCGACGAGGCCGACGGCCCGCGCGGGCGGATCTACCTCATCAAGACCGCGCTCGAGCGCGGCGCGGCGAGCGCCGAGACCCGCGCCCACCTCGACCGCTGCCTCCACTGCCTCGCCTGCCAAGCGGCCTGCCCCTCGGGCGTTCCCTACGGCGAGCTCCTCGCGCTCGCCCTGCCGCGGATCGAGCGGATGGCGCCGGCCCCGCCCGCGCGCCGGGCGCTCGCCCGCCTCATCGCCGCCGCCCTGGGCCACCGGCGCCGCGCCCGCGCGCTGCTCGCCGCGGCGCCGGTGGCCCAGGGCGGCGGCGATGAGGCGGGCGAGCGC